>CACXUV010000018.1 GCA_902770845.1 uncultured Prevotellaceae bacterium | reverse complement strand
GAATATGAATCTTCCCGAAGATGTTCCGGGCGGGCTGCTCGGTCGTATCACATCGACCTGGAAAACCCTGTAGGGAACACGAAGCCATGCATGCTGACTGCATGCATGGAGTTGGCCGATGCAAGGCTGCGCGTTTCTCGCGCCGTCTCGGTTGCGGTTTGCGACCTACTTCCTCAGCAATGTGAACACGCTCACCGCGAGGCTTGCCACCGAAAGGCCGGCGACACCCGCGAGCAGGCGGTCGTGCAGCACGTCGCGTTCCTTCAAGCCCGAGATGTTGCGCATGTTCCGCTCGATGTAGTGCTCGTGCAGCGCGTCGCGTTCGCTTTGCCGCTCGAGCTCCTCGAATTGGCGGGCGTCGTTCGCGGCGCTTTCGCGCGAGAGCTCCTCGAGTCCGAGCATCTCTTCGCCGATGTTGTCCATACGGCGCTGCAGGTCTTCCAGGATGCGCAGGTATTTGGCGACATTCGCCTCCATGTTGGGCAGCTCGCGCTCGTCGTACTGCTCGGCGGCCAGCTTGCTTTCGCCGTATGCCGTGTTGGGCTGCGGTGTGTCGGTCTCGCAAATCTCCTGGTAGGGCTGCTGCTCGCGAATGGCACCGAAGATGCTGAGCGAACTGATGTAGACGAAGCGCCTGAGGGGCATCTTGAGTGCCAGCAGGGCGCCCACAAGATTCTTCGTGCCCTCGGTGTTGATGCGGTAGAAGTCTTGCGGGTCAAGACACTTCGTCACGCCGGCGGCATGCACCACGTAGTCGAACTGGTGGCCGCTCAGCTGTTGCTGCAGCTGTTGCTGGTCGGAAAGGTTGAGCTCAATGAAGTGTGTGCGCTCGTCGCTCAGGAACTGGTGCGAGCTGGTGCGGCGCATGGCGGCCCATGTTTCGAAGCCCCGTCTGAGGGCCTCTTCAACGATGAACGAGCCAATGAAGCCGCTGGCTCCGGTTATAAGTATTTTCATGATGATGCCTGTTTGGTGGTCGAAAATTTCAGTCTGGCGCTTCAGATGCCCTGTGTTGCAATCTCGGTCAGTGCCACTGTTTCTACGTTATTTTTGCTGCAAATATAGCACTTTATTTTGAAATATCGCGTGTTGAGGGCGTTAAAAGTGGCAAAAACACTGCATGAAAATTCTTTTTCTGTCTTGTAGAAAACTGCGGGCTGAACAGGCGCGAGAATCGCTTTGCGGTCAGGAAAAATATTTTTGCCCGAAATTTCCGAGTTTTGAGCGTGGCTTGTAAGTGGTTGTAATACAACGGCTTGCACGCTCCTTGCCGCGCGGTCGCTGTTCGCCGTTGTGCAACGGAGGCCCCGTTGCCCCACAACGGAGCCCCCGTTGCAAGTCAATGGGGCTGCTGTTGCCGTGCAGAAGTGGCCTTCCTGGCACACAACGGGGCCCCCGTTGCGCCCCGCGCTGGTGCCGACAAGCAGGTCGGAGCCACAAGATGGGGCAAAAAAGGGGGCCGCGCCGTTCTGGTTTGCAAAATTTTTTTGTAAAGATTATCGAAAAAACCGAGGTCGTTTCAAGATAAATGCTTATATTTGCAGAACCTAAAACAAAAACGATTATGGGCAAAGGACAAAGCAAGCGGCTGTCGAAGCGCCAGATAGCCGACGCCATACAGGCGCTGTTTGGGGCGCATCCTAACGAGACGTTCACGCTGAAGCAGGTGTTCAAGGCATTGCGGCTGGTGACCCACCCGGCCAAGATGCTGGCCGTAGACGTGCTGGAAGAGATGGCCTGGGACGACTATCTGAGCCAGGACGGGGAGAAGGGCTACAAGCTGAACCTGAAGACGCAGGTGCAGGAGGGCACCTTCATACGCAAGGCCAACGGCAAGAACTCGTTTCTGCCCGACGATGGTGGCAAGCCCATCTTTGTGTCGGAGCGCAACTCCATGTTTGCCATGGGCGGCGACCGCGTGCGCGTGGCCCTCATGGCCCGCAGGCAGAACCACATCAAGGAGGCCATCGTGACCGACATTCTGCAGCGCAAGCGCGACCAGGCCGTGGGCATTCTGCAGGTGGAGAAAGACTTTGCCTTTCTCAATGCCGAGGGCAACACCTTTGCACAAGACATCCTGATTCCCAAGAAGAAGCTGAAGGGGGGCAAGACGGGGCAGAAGGCCGTGGTGAGAATCACGCAGTGGCCGTCGGCCGAGTCGAAGAACCTCATCGGCGAGGTGATCGACGTGCTGGGCGAGCAGGGCGAGAACGACGTGGAGATGCACGCCATTCTGGCCCAGTATCAGCTGCCCTACAGATACCCCAAGAGGGTGGAAGATGCGGCCAACAAGCTCTCGGCCGAAATATCGGAGGAAGAGATTGCGCGCCGCGAGGACTTCCGCGAGGTGCTCACCTTCACCATCGACCCCAAGGATGCCAAGGACTTCGACGACGCGCTGAGCATCAGAACTCTCAGCCACTCGCCTCTCTTGGGGAAAGGGATGGGCGGTGAGGCTCTCTATGAAGTGGGCGTTCACATTGCCGACGTGTCCTACTACGTCACCGAGGGCAGCATCATCGACCGCGAGGCCGAACAGCGCGCCACCAGCGTCTACCTGGTGGACCGCACCATTCCCATGCTGCCCGAGAGGCTGTGCAACTACATCTGTTCGCTGCGCCCCGACGAGGAAAAGCTGTGCTACAGCGTGATCTTCGTTTTAGACGGAGAGGCCAACATCAAGTCGTGGCACCTGGCCCACACCGTGATCAGGAGCAACCGCCGCTATGCCTATGAGGAAGTGCAGGCCATACTGGAGGGCAGCGACGGCGACAACGCCACCGAGCTGCGCCTGCTTGACAAGATGGCCAAGGCCCTGCGCGAGCGCCGCTTCAAGAACGGCGCCGTGAAGTTCGACCGCGAGGAACTGCACTTCGACGTAGACGAGAAAGGACACCCCACGCGCTGCTATTTCAAGAAGAGCAACGACGCCACCCAGCTCATCGAAGAGTTCATGCTGCTGGCCAACCGCACCGTGGCCGAATGGGTGGGCAAAATAGACAAACCGTCGGGCAGGCAAGCCGAGAAGTCGACGGCTAAGAAGGCCAAGACCTTCGTCTACCGCATTCACGACCAGCCCGACCCGCAGAAGCTGGAGTCGCTGCGCATGGCCCTGTCGCCCTTTGGCTACAAGGTGAAGACCAGCGGCACGCGCGGTGCCATTTCGAAGAGCCTGAACAAGCTGATGGATGAGGCGCAGGGCGAGCGCGAGCAAAAACTGGTGGAGACGCTGGCGCTGCGCTCGATGATGAAGGCCAAGTATTCCACCCACAACATTGGTCACTACGGACTGGCGTTCGACTTCTACACCCACTTCACGTCGCCCATCAGGCGCTACCCCGACACCATGGTGCACCGACTGCTCACACGCTATCAGCAGGGCGGACGCTCGGCCAACCAGGACCACTACGAAGAGCTGTGCGAGCACGCAAGCGAGATGGAGCAGACGGCGGCCAACGCCGAGCGCGACTCAATCAAGTACAAAATGGTGGAGTTCATGGCCGACAAGGTGGGAATGGAGTTCGATGCCCATATCTCGGGTGTGCAAAGCTACGGCATCTACTGCGAGATAGACGAGAACCACTGCGAGGGCCTTGTGGGCATGCACGACCTGGACGGCGACTACTATGAGTTCGACGAGCGCAACTACTGCCTCGTGGGCCGCCGCCATCATCAGAAATATCAGCTGGGCGACCCCATACGCATCAAAGTGGCCAGGGCCAATGTGGAGAAACGACAGCTGGACTTCATACTGGCCGATGACTGACAAAAAGAAGAACTGAGAGACCCGGACGGGCCTCTCAGTTCTTCTTTCCTGTCAGAGTGATTCATACCAGCTGATGTAGTAGAAGCCGTCGCGCTTCACAATGCTGTAGGCATCATAGCATTCTCCTTCGCGGGGCAGGGCGTAGAGCTTCTGCCCCGTTTCCTTCGACTCGCTCTTCACCACATAGCCTTTGCTCAGCAGCACGCGCTCCATCTCTTCGGCATAGTCCTGCCGGGCATACTGCATCACGGCACTGTGGACGGCATGCGTGGCAGGCGTCATCACCACCTGCAGGCAGCTGTAGTCCAGCCCGTCGGGCAGACCCGACTGGTGCAGGTCGCAATTGGCCGACAGCCAGGCCAGCCGATAGGTGGTGGCATCGGCGGGAATGAGCTCGGCATGGGCCATGGTGGCGTGGTCTACCGTCTCGGCCTTGAGCAGCTGATAGCCTTTCACGGCCTCCAGATAGTGCTGTGTCAGGCTGTCGAACTCTTCAAACGTGGCCTCGGTCATGAGGTGGAAGAACTCTGCGGGCTGCAAATGAAGGCTGTTCTGGCCGCGCGTGGTGGCGGTCAGCAGCAGGAGCAGCAAGAGGGAAAATAGCTTTTTCATTTTGTTTTCTTGTGGAAACTGGCATCGCTTTGTTCAAAACGATGCCAGTGTTACTGGTTGTTTTCGTACTGCAAAAGTAGGCAATCTTTCACAGACGGCCAAAAAAACAATGCACATTTTGTGCTTTTTCTGCCAAAACAACACCCCCTCCTCATGGTGTTGTTTCGGCAGGATGATGCAGCTGCCGTAGCTTAGCCCTCCATGGCTTTCATCAGTGCGTCGTCCGAAATGTCGTCGGCCTGCTGGCCTGCCACCTCAGGAGCAATGGCGGTCTTGCTCAGCAGTTCGGCGGCTGCCTTGGCATCGGCTTCGCGCTGCTCGGTCGACTTGGTCTGCTGGCTTTCTACCACGGCCTGATAGGTGGGGTCGGTCTGCACGATTTCCTTCAGATAGCAGCACTTGTTCAGCTTTTCCAGGGCTGCAGCATCGAAATAGTTCAGCGTCGAGGGGTCGGCGATGGCACCCTTCTTCAGGTCTTTCCAGGTGCGCGAATTGTCGAGCCACTGGCCGCGCATGGTCTTCACCGTCTTCAGACCTTGGGCAATGACAGCAGGGCCGCCCTTCACATACTTGCCAAACGAGAAGGCTTTCAGGCCCAGGCCGGGCAGGGCAAGGGCTGCCGTGGCCGACGAAAGACTGGCATTGGTCATGTCGAGCGCAATGTTCACGGCGTTCATCACGGCCTGGGCACACTGCCAGTTCACGGTGCCTCGCGTCACGAAATTGCCGTCTTTGTTGAGCATGTAGGCCAGCACATAGTGCTTGCCGTTGATTTCGAGCGTGTCGGTGCGGAAGTCGTAGGCGGTGATGGTTTCGCGATATTCAATGACGTTGCGGTAGAGCGTGTCGATGTTGCGCAGGTAGTTGTCGATCACGGTGTCGCCCGAAAGCGTGCCGTCCCACTCCCATTTCAGCTCTTTCTTTTCCTTCTTGTCTTTCTTGGCCATGGTGGCTGCCTGCAGGGCAGTGCCCAGTGTGAAGAGGGCAAGGGCGATAATCAGAATTTTTTTCATTGTAGGTAGTGATTTTTTGAATGGTTGTTTGTCGTTACTTAATGATGATGTCGATGGTGCTGAGCCCTCTCACGCTGTGGGCATCGTCTTTCTCGCCGTCAACGAAGAGATAGTCCATGCCGTCGGGCATGATGACTGAGAAGGTGCCGTCGGCCTTCACGCTGCCGATGAGCCTGCTGTGGTTGCTGTCGATGGTGGCAACGGAAGAAGCGTAGACGTTCAGCGTGTTGAGCGGACGTTTGCGGTATTCGCTCTTGAAGCGCACCGTTCCGCTGACCGTCTGGCGCTGCTTCACCACCGTTGTCCTGACGGTCTCCTGGGCGTTGGGGTGCTGCTGCATGCGGGCGTCGGCCTCTTCCTTCATGGGCTGGAAGCCGGCCACTTCGGGGTAGCGCTCGGCCAGCTGGCTGGAGAACTTGTAGGCAGCGCTGAGCCATTTGTACACTTCGGCGTCGTTGAATCCTTTGGCCTCTTCAGCGTCCTTGGCCCGCTTCACTGCGGTCTCGCGAAAATAGGTGAGCTGGCGCATTTCGGCCATCTTGTTGCGCTCGGCCCACAGCTGGTCGCGCATGTTCTGCGGACAGTCGTGGTGCTCAAGCACGGCGTCGTAGGCCAGGCGTGCCGCGTCGTAGAAGTTGCTGCTGGTCTGAGTGGCATAGGTGTTCCAGTATTCGCGCGCTTCGGTGAGCAGTTCGTCGTAGGTGGCTTTCTTGAAAGCGGTCTTGATGACTGGCTCGATGGCGTAGGGAATCTTCACGTTTGAGCCCAGTGCTTCGATGTCTTCACGCGGCACTTGCAGTTCGTTGGTGCCTTCGCCGTGAATCTTCACCGTGTTGGTGAGAATTTCTTCGTAGGCTTTACTGTTCTTTTCCTTGAGCTCCTTCAGGGCTTTTGTGTCGATGAGAACCGATATGACGTTGGCTCCTGAAGGCGACTTGGAGTGGGCAATCTTGAACTTCAGGTTCTTGCTGGGCGTGATGTTGAGATTGCTCAGTTCGGTCATGAACTCCAGGTTGGCTTCGTTCTGCACCAAATGGGCCTCGCGTCCGGTGCGCTGGTCCACCAGCTTCAGGTAGGCTTGCCATGCGGCCACGCCCTCAATGCGGTAGGTGATGTGCTGGTTGCCCTTCAGTTGTTTGTTCGACATGATGGCCTTGTAGGTGGTGCCGTTGCGCTGGGCGGTGAACTTTCGTTCCTTGCTGCTGCTCAGGTCCAAGACGAAGGTGTATTCATATTCGCCCTGGCTGTTCTTCACTGCCTTGGGCTTCTGCTCGTCGTTGGGGTTGTTGGTGGTGATGGTCAGGTCGGCTGTGCGGGCCACGAAGACCACCACCGACTTTCCGCCAAGTTCCTTCTGCTGCACTGTTGCACCGGCTTTGTCGATGGAAAGCATCTCCTCTTCCTGGGCATGGGCACTCAGGGCTATCATGAAAAGAAGTGAAAGTACGATCTTTAGCGTCTTCATCGTTTTGCTTTTCTTGCGTGTTTGTTGTGTCTGTGTGAATGAATGGGGCTGCAGCGGATCAGTCAAAGAAGTCGCCCAGTGAGAAAATCTCGTCTTCGTCGATTTTCTTTCCGTTCACCAGTTCGGGCTGCCAGGTGCGCACGTGAATGACGGGAGCCGTCTCGTCGGTGAAGTCCCACAGCAGGAACAGGTAGCCGGTGTCGCTGTAGTTGCTGGAATGCCACTCCTGGCGCAGGCGCACACCATACATGTTCTTGTTGTTGACCGACCGTGTCACGGTGCCGCAGCCGCTGTCTTCGCCGTTCTCGCCAATCTCGGAGAACTTCACGTCGATGTATTTGTTGCGGGCAAAGGCGCGGCGCAGGTTGGCCAGATACTGCTGCTTGTTGTACTGGGTGTACTTCACTTTCTCGGTCATGATGCCCTCGGCCGACTTCACCTTCTGCACATTTCCGGTGATGATGAGGGCATCGTCGCTGAACACCTGTTCCAGATACTTGATGTCTTTGGTGCAATAGGCCGTGCGGAAACGGTCGCAATACTTCAGAATCTGCATCTTGCGCTCCAGTTCCACCACGGCACCGCAGCGCTCCATGCTCTCAGACAGCTGGGTGTCGAAGACGAAACGGAAGTCGGTGATTCTGCCATTGCGGTCGAACTCCACGGTGCATTCCTGATAGGTGCCTGCTCCAAACTGTTCGCCTTGGGGGTTGATGATAATGGGAATCTGTCGGAGCATGTAGCCGCTGCGCAGTTCCCAGAGCCTATCCACCACCTCGCTGTCGTCGCAGTAGAAGTGAATGTTGTCCCACAGCTGCACCAATGTGCCTTTGGCAAAGTCGTTCATGGCCAGACCTGCCACGTTGAGGTTGCGGTTTTCGTTGTTGGCCAGGTTGATTTCAGACAGCACTCGGCTCAGATTGCGCTCCATGGTCTGGCGCAGTGCGTCGGGACACTGGGTGTATGAGTCGGTGGTTATGGTCACGGTCACCTCTTCTGCCTGCACCGTTGCCATGGGACAAAGTGCCAGGAGCAGCAGCAAGGCGTTCAGAACATAGTTTTTCATCATTGCTATCGTTGGTTATTTGTTGGATAATTCGTTAAATGCAATCCCCTCGGTTCAGTCGTTCACCCTGACACCCATCATGCCACGGCCCTCATAGTTGTCGAGGCTGTCGGGCTGTTTGGTGCCCAGATTGATGCGCGACTGGCCTTCGCTGAGCACGGCTTCGACCACACCTTCTCTGTTGAAGACAACAAACACGTAGGCAGCGGGGTCTTTCAGATCCTTTTGCTTGGCATATTCGGCCACTTTTCCTTCCTTCTTCAGCTTGGGAAGCAGGGTCTGCAGCTCGGCAAACTTCCTGGTGGCCAGCAGCTGGTTGATGGTCTGCTGCTTGCGTTCTGAGTAGATGGGTTCCACCACTGCAGCCTTCACTTCGGCAGCATCGGGCTTGGCTTCCGGTGCGGGATTGGCCGTCACGGCAACGTTGTCGGCAGGGATGATGTCGCTTTTCTTCACATAGAGAAAGGCACGGTAGCAGTTGCCGCGAGGCAGGCTGATTTCTTCCCAGGCCGAACGGGTGTTGCGTGTCACGATGTTGGCGGCTTGGCGCAGCTTTTTCTGTTCGGCCACATACTTGTTGATTTCCTGGTTCAGCATGTCTTCGGCCAGGTCCTTGGCCTTCTGCTGGTCGGGAGTTGTGATTTCAGCATAGAGATACGACTTGTCTTTCTTGATGCTGTTGATCAGTTTTTTCTGCTCGTCGACGGTCTGGGCAGATGCACCCAGGGCAAAAGCGAGCATCAGGGCCATGAAATAGAAAGATCTGTTCATGCAATTACTTTTTCTTGGTTTGTTGGAAATAACGGTCCGACACGTTGTGCATCGGAATGAAGACATAGAGCCGTCCGCGCATGGTTCCGTTGCCGCCACTGGCCAGTGTCTCGGCAGGAACGGCGGCGCTCAGCATGTGAACGTAGCCGCCACGGCGGTTCACCAGCAGAACGGTGCCGGTGTAGGCCCCGTCTTCCTTGCGCTCCTTGATGCCGAAGTAGGGCGTGCAGCCATCTTCCATGCACATTTGCAGCAGGTCTTGATAGGCCACGGCGACCGTGTCGGACGCATAGCCGTACTGATCGACCAGCAGCTGTAGCGCAGGATGGCCGCTAAACTCGGGGCTCAGCATCATGTTGGCAAGCGTCTTCGAGGTGTTTTCGGCATGGTTGGCCAGTTGCCAGCCGCTGTCCGTGCGCTCAAAGTAGAGGTCGTTGCGCATTTCTGCAATCAGAAACGAGTCGCCTTTGGCCACGTGCTGCGTGGCCGTTGCCGGGAAGTCGCGGTGCTGGAGAGCCGAAACGGCGCCCTTGCCGGGCTTGAAGTGCTTGAGACGGCGCAGGAACAGCTGTTCCAGCTCGATGGAGTTGCAGCCCGACAGGAGCTCATAGTCCATGTCGAAGCTTATTTTCAGCACCTCGCGGCCATTGCGTTGCCACGTAGCGCGGTAGCGCTTCAGGTCGACGCGCTCTTCGGAGAACTCTTCAGTGCCATTGAACGACAGTGGCGTGCGGGCACTGCCAATGCCGAAGTAGACGTGTTCGCTCTTCTGCTGGTGCTGCAGCTGCCCGTTGAGATTGGGCAGGTTGCGCTCCAGCAGGTTGCGTTCCAGAAAGTCGTAGATGGGCGACGGGGCCGCATCGCGCATTTCTCTTGGAAAGAGGTGCAGTCCGATGTGCGAAATTTCGCCGTAGCGATTGGCCCTCACCATCAGTGCATGGCGTCCGTTCAGCCTGTAGGCTGTGGTGGCATTGCCAGCTTGCAGCGTGTCGATCATGGGCAGGTGCAGGCATTGCGCAATGCTTTCCAGCCGCTTGGTGGCAAAGCGTGCTGCGCCGACGGGCACAAGACCCGTCAGCAACAGCAGTAAGATGATGGTTGGGAGCCGTTTCATGCGGCAGTGCTAAACAACCTTGATGCCCTTCACCACGACGGCATTGCCATCGTTCTTGTACCAGGTGCCCATGTTCACGTAGCCATTGCGGAACACACCCTCGATGCGCTCGCCGGGCTGTGCCGTCTCGCCATTGATGGTGGTGGAACGGGTGATGCGCAGCACACCGTTGCCGTGGGGCAGTCCCTGGGCGTCGCGTGGGCCGTCGTACTTGCCCCAGCTGGGGTTCTTGGGCTGTGGGCCGGGCTTTTCTTTGGTTTCCTTTTCCTTCACGGTCAGCTTCACTTCGGCCTTCACATCGCTCTCCTTGGCAGCAATGGTGAGGGTGGCAGTGCCAGCCTTCAGGGCTTTCACCTCGCCAGTCTCGCTGACGGTGGCCACCGCTTCGTCGCTCGAAGTGGCGGTGGTGCCTTCGGTCTGGTTCTCAGGAGTCACCGCGATGGCAATCTGCTGGGTCTCGTCGATGGTCATTTCCAGATTTTCAGGAGTGGCTGTGATGGCCGTGATGGCCACGCTCTGCGGCTCTGCTGGCTGTGGCTCCACGGCTACGGGCTCTGCGGGCTGCTCCGGTGCTGCGGGGGCGGGCGTCTCGTCGCCTCCCTGTGCCAGGAAGATGCCGATGGCACCGCCAATGATTACCACGGCAGCGCAAATGGCCATGAGGAGATTTTTCTTCTTTCTTTTTCCCCCGTCATCGATGATGACTTCTTCGTCCTTACAGGGGGTCAGCTCTTCGCCGCACTCACAGCACTTGAACTCGGCGTCGTCGTCGGTTATGATTTGCACTTTGTCATACATTGAGCACACGCCGGCTTGTGTGCATTTGCCTTTTCTTTCCATTTTCTCGGTTGTGTTTTTAGTGATGTTGTTGAATGAACAATTGTGGTTTTATTATATGTTCGCGTACATTTATATTATCTGTGGGCCGCGCCTTACATCATGGGAGGTGGTGGCGGCGGGGGCGTGTTGGTCATGAAGAGCGTGCCCAGTTCGGCCACGGTTCCGGCGGCAGCCCAGTTGGCCATGCCCTGTTTCCACACGTAGGTCTGCTGGTTCAGTGTGCCCTGCATGACCATTTGCTGCAGTTGCGGAATGGTGAAGGGGCCGCTTTGCTGGCCGTTGGCATAGACCATGTACTGCGACATGCCGGGAGGTGGCGGTGGTGCCATGGGTCCGGCCGCAGCGGTGTTGCCCATGGGCTGACTCTGTGCTGTGGCGGTTGGCTGTGCGGCCTGCTGCTGTGCCTGCTCCCTGGCAGCCTCCAGCTGTGCCAGTTCGGCATCGGTGGGCTTGTAGAGCGAAGGCAGTTTGTTCTCTTTCAGACATTCCTCTACGCCCATGGGAGCAAAGCCGGCATAGTCTTCCAGCTGGGTTTCGAAGCGGGCCACGTGTCCCTGCTTCGATGCGATGAGGCGGTCGTAGCTGTCGCGCAGCTTATAGACCACCTGGAGGTAGCGCGGTGTGAGGTTGGTTTCCAGGTTGATGACCACAATCTCGTTGGAGTTGCCGCCGTAGGACACTTTGATGTCGCCCTCGTCGGTGAGACTGCGAATGAGCGACTCGATGTTTTTCAGGAAGTTGGTGTCCTGGTCGTAGTCGGGCAGGATGACAAACATGCTGGAGTTGATCTTCGGTCCGTTGTTCACCTCGACGTCGCGGTGCACGTTGGTGATGGCAGCGTGGCGCACCAGCCGGGCCAGCTTCTCCTTGAGTCCCTCGTCGTTGCCGCTGAACTCATCTTGCAGTTTCTGGATGATGTTGACGCCCGTGAGCTTTTCATAGCCGGGAATGTACTCCTGTCCCACGTTGTTGGCAAAGAAGTTGTTGGCTTGCAGCTGTCCTTCTTCTTCCAGCTTGCTGATGATGGCGCCTGCCTTCAGCTTGTCGGCCACCTCGCGGAAGTTGCGCTTCTCGGGGTTGAGCAGGCCCAGCAGCGTGGCCATCATGAGGCGAATGCGCTCCTTGTTGTCCTTTTCGTTGCTGATGGCACCCTTCATGATGTTCTGCACCTTGACGGGGTCGTAGTTTTTGATGACCACGCCCTTCAGGCTCTGCTTCTCCTCGCTTTCGGCAATGCAGCGGCTGTTCACGGCGCCCAGCAGCGTTTCCTGTGCCGACTGGAACTGGGTGATGGTCGAGTCGATGTCGCCCTTGGTCACCTGCATGGTGCGCACGAGGTCGTCGAGCAGCAGCTTGGCAAACTCGTAGCTGGCCTTCCAGGTCATGAAGCGATACTTCTCCATGACGGCGGTGGTGTACTGCATGGCGATGTCGTCCTTGCTGTTGTTCAGACCTATGCTCGACAGGCCCCTGGTGAGGGTGCCCATGGAGCACCACTTCTTGTTCAGGTCTTCCATCAGAGCGTCGCGCTTCTTGATTTCATCATCGGCGCTGGCGCCCATCTTGACGAGTTCGGCCTTCTCCTGGTCGAAGTAGTCAACGAGGGTCTTCACCACGGCGCTGAGCTGCACGATAGACTTTTCGCCGCTGGCCCACAGCTGCAGCAGGTCTTCGTTGATGTGCTCCGTGATTTTGCTCACGATGGCTTCGCGTCCGAACTTGGCCTTCTTGTCGTAGAAGTTCAGCACGCCGTTCTGTCCGGCTTCGGCAATGGGGCGGAAATCCTTGTCGAAGAAGCGCTTCGTCAGGTTGCGTATGGCGATGAGCTTGTCGCTGTGCTTCAGCGTGTCGTCGGCCATGACCTTCTTGCGGAAGTTGTCCACCACGCCAAACTCGTCGTTGATGGTCTTCCAGCCTTCCTTCTGGTGGTCGGGCAGGATGGGCTGCGACAGGCACAGGTGTTCGCGCGTGATGTGCCACTTCTTCTTTTGCTCGGGCTTGGTCACGAAGGCGTAGTCGTCGTTGACGGGGGCCTCGTCTACGAATCCAGACTCGAGCGACAGGTTGTTGTACATCATCTTGAGCACGGCCTGGTTGGCAAAGCTGTAGCCGAAGTACTCCTTGATTTCCTGCTCGGGAATGGCCAGGCGCTTGATGCCGAAGCCGTTGAACTTGAAGCAGTGGGGCGTGTCATAGTCGGCATAGTTGGGGTTCTCGCCTTTCTCCACATTGTTGAAGAAGTGGGCGGCGCTCTCGGTTCCGCCTTCGCCAATCTTCCTGTCGCTCAGTGCCACGCCCACGGTCTTCTGGAAGATGAGCTCGGCAATGGTGGCGGGCATCACCTTGCCCACGTCGAAGCGCACGCCGGCGCGGTTGTTGTCGGTCACGAGATAGGCCGAATAGAAGGGCAGCTCCAGGTTGAGGCGCTGCACGTCGTAGTCGCGCTCGCTCACGTTCCAGGGCTTGAAGGCACCCAGGTCCATGGCGCTCAGCTCGGTCAGTGCCACATAGCCGTTGGGCTGGTAGTTGTTGGTCGAGGCCCACTTGGGGTTGGGGTGCTCTTCGGGCAGTAGCAGGTAGAGCAGAATCTTGTTGCGCGACTGGTCGGGGAACTGGTGGCGCAGCTGGGCCACCACGTCGACGATGGAGCCCGAACCCGTGCCGCCGGCCAGGCCGGCCACCACGTGATAGGTGATCTTGCTGCCTTCGGGATTGAAGCTCAGGTTGCGGGCCTTCACTCCCACCATGCGGTTGAAGTCGGGCGAGCCGTTGGCAAAGAGCAGTCGGCCCAGGCGGCGCTTCTGTCCGGCGGCACCCTCGCCAATCTTGGGGTCGTTGATGATGTTTTTCCAGTCGTTGCTGTCGCCCAGCCAGGGTGCCAAATACTTGAAACGGTTGCGGTTTTCAACATAGTCGCGCAGGTTGGCTGCGGGAATCTTGATGACCGAGTCGGCGTCGAGCGCAATGTTCTTGCCCATGATGCTCCACTGGGCGGGATCCTTCATCTTCAGGTCCTGCTCGCTGGAGTCCATGTAGAGATAGTCAATCCACATGTCCTTGGGCTTTACGTCGCCATTGAACTTCTCGAACATCAGTTTGCGAAAGGCGGCCAGCACGCGTCCGCCGGTGCCGCCCAGTCCGATAATGAGATGGTTTTCCATAAATGCGTAGTTTTTAGTTATGTTTTGCGTTTTCTTGCTCAGTAGTCGTCGGCACTGCCATAGCTGGTGCTCTCGCCGTCATAGGCCCACGTGCTGCTGTCGTAGCCCGACACGCTGTCGGCACGGTCGTGCCTGCGCCCCAGCAGCACCACGGCCAGCGTGGCCAGCAGCATGAAGCCCAGCAGCCAGTAGACGCGGCGCAACACATAGTCGGTGACAAGCGCGCGCAACTGGTTGCCCACATAGGTGGCCACGGCGCCGCCGCCCTGGGGCAGATAGCTGGAAAGCTGGCTCAGGTCGATCTGGCTGAGCAGGGGCAGCAGCATGGGGTATTCGTCGATGATGGCATTCTGCACTTCGTCGTAGCTGGCCGCCACCGCCTGAAGGTTGGTCTCGCTCAGGTCGGGTATCAGCGGCGTGATGATTTCTTCCACATCGTCCACGTAACCCTTGGTGTAGAGGCCGCCCGAAAGCAGCGTGCCCTGAACGGCGGCCAGCACAAACAGCACCAGCAGCACGGCATAGGCCAGGGGCGAAAGGCGGCCGCCCGTGAACACGGCACCCAGCACAAACACGATGGCTGTGACGCCAAGGGCTATGACAATGCCCCAGAAGATGCAGGCAAGAAGATTTCCTAAAACGAACATTTGGGCGTATAGATTTGATGATGTAACGATTGCAAAGATAGAAAATTCCTGAAAACAAAGCAAAGTCATGAATCACGCTGAACGTTAATTTTACGCTTTGGCGGCTTGTTTTTACGCTTTGAAAGTTTGTTTTTACGCTTTGACGCTTTCGTTTTACGGAATGCTCTTTTTGGGGTATCAAAATGTGGTCGAAAAGCGGCTGCACTCCGGGTGTCTTGCAATTAGGCCCCCGTTGTGGTGCAACGGGGCCCCTATTGCAACACAACGGGGCCTCTATTGCAACACAACGGGGCCCCTATTGCAACACAACGGGGCCCCTATTGCAAATCGTTGAGAATGAGACGCTTGCGAAGCGGAGTTTTCCTTTTTGAACACAAAACCGAGGACTGCGGGAAAGGAGCAAAAAACAGGCCCCGTTGCACAAATATGTGCAAAAAACAGGGGCAAATAAAAAAAAATGTGTAACTTTGCCAATCAAATAAAAATACAATCACTGAAATTGCCAGCAATATGGAATCGAAACTTGTTATTTACAACACAATGACTCGGCAGAAGGAGCGCTTCGAACCGCTTCACGCCCCCAACGTGGGCATGTATGTGTGTGGTCCCACGGTCTATGGCGACCCCCATCTGGGCCATGCACGTCCGGCTATCACCTTCGACCTGGTGTTTCGCTATCTCACGCACCTGGGATATAAAGTAAGGTACGTGCGCAATATCACCGACGTGGGCCACCTGGAGCACGATGCCGACGAGGGCGAAGACAAGATTGCCAAGAAGGCTCGGCTGGAACAGCTGGAGCCCATGGAGATAGCACAGTACTACACCAACCGCTATCATGACGCCATGGACCGGCTGGGCTGTCTGCGCCCCTCGATTGAACCCCACGCCACGGGCCACATCATCGAGCAGCAGCAACTGGTGAGGCAGATTCTTGACAATGGCTTTGCCTATGAGAGCAATGGGTCTGTCTACTTCGACATCGAGGCTTACAACAAGAAGGCTGCGTCCACGGGTTCGCAGTACAGGTATGGCATCCTGTCGGGACGCTCGCTGGAGAATGTGAAAGACGCCAGCCGCGAGCTCGACGGCGTGGGCGAGAAGCACAACCAGGCCGACTTTGCCCTGTGGAAGAAAGCTCAGCCCGAGCACATCATGCGCTGGCCGTCGCCCTGGAGCGACGGATTTCCCGGCTGGCATTGCGAGTGCACGGCCATGGGCCGGAAGTACCTGGGCGAGCAGTTCGACATTCATGGCGGCGGCATGGACCTGGTGTTTCCGCACCATGAGTGCGAGATTGCACAGGCCGTGGCTTCGATGGGCCATCCTGCCGTGAAGTACTGGATGCACAACAACATGATTACCATTGGCGGACAGAAGATGGGCAAGTCGCTGGGCAACTTCATTACGCTGGAGCAGTTCTTCACCGGACAGCACCAACTGCTCAGCAAGCCTTACAGCCCCATGACCATCCGTTTCTTCATCCTGTCGGCCCACTATCGCGGCACGGTGGACTTCAGCGACGAGGCCCTGCAGGCTGCCGAGAAGGGTCTGGAGAAACTGATGAACGGCATCAGCGACCTGAGCAGGGTGCAGGTGTCGGCTCAGTGCGATGCCGAAACGGAGCGCATCGTGAAGAGCCTGCGACAGCGTTGCTATGATGCCATGAACGACGACCTGGCCACGCCACAGGTCATCAGCCTGCTCTTCGAGGCATGCACGGTGGTGAACAAGCTGACCGACCACAAGGCTACCATCTGCGGCGACTGTCTGAAGGAGCTTTCAGAGGTGATGCACCTCTTTGCCGAGGACATTCTGGGACTGAGTGTGCAGCATGCTGAGGCCAACGCCCAGCGCGAAGAGGCTTTCGGAAAGGTGGTCGACATGGTGCTCGACCTGCGTGCCAAGGCCAAGGCCAACAAGGATTGGGCCACCAGTGACCAGATACGCGATGCCCTCGCCGCCGCTGGCTTTGAGGTGAAGGACACCAAGGACGGTGCCACCTGGCGACTGAACAAGTAAAAACACAAAAAAAAGACCTGCTCTTTTCTGGAAGAACAGGTCTTTTTTCTTATCTGTCGGAAAGCTTTATTTTGCTTTGGCATTGTTCATCTTCTCATACGTGAATGCCTTACGAGTGCCGTCTACAACGGTATAGGCAACGGTGCCGTCTGAGTTGAAGCCGTAGCTGAAAGTATGGTCTGTGATAATCGTCTCACCGTTCAGTCCACTGCCGTTGCGACCATTTGGCCATGTCTGGATTACCTCGCATGCTGACGGCAGCTTATTGGGGCCTTGACCCAAGAGGCCGATATAGGCAAAGGCTTCGGTGAAAAGGCTGGCATCTAAGTCCAAGATCTCGTCGAGCGACGGTACCCACTGGCAATAGGTGTTTGTGCTGGCACTGTCATTATAGGTGAAAACGAAACTCTTGATCCAGGAGTCTTCACCGCATTGGTATTCATACGTCGCCTGATCAAGATTGTCGCTCCTCCACGTCAGCCAGAGTTCTTCCATGGTGCGGGTTTCGGTTTCTTGAGATCCAGTGTAGTCTGAACCGCTTGAGACAGTTGATACGGAGATGGCTTTCAGATGCCCGCCGTCGTTGTATGAAATAACGGCAATATATCTTATGGATGCTTTATGGTCATACGTGTGGGTGGAATCGGACATGCTGATGGAGGTCAGGAAGCCGTTCTTGTCGTATGTCACCGAACAGCTCTTTGTCCTGCTGCCTTTTTCTGAATAGACAATCAGGTTGGGCTCGTATCCGAAATACCATCGGTTGGCCTGCTTGTCTTCAATGTAATCTGTCAGGCTCTGCTCGTTGTAATGGAAGCGGTAGTCACCGCACGAAGAGATAAGCATGCCTGTGGCTTTGCTAAATGCGCTTACGGAAGCCTTAGATGGGCTTACGTTGAATTCATTTTCGTTGTCATCATCACAAGCGGCAACAATGCAGCACAGCATCACAGTCAGCGCAATGCCAAGTGCATTCAGATAGTTTTTCTTTTTCATGATAATTATGGTTCTTTGTTTATCAGACTTGTGGGCAGGAAGAGGGCTACGGTCTTTTCGCGGAAGTAATCGTAGGACATGTACATCAGTCCGTTGTAGGCATTCTTCGTGCCCCACGAGTTTTTCATGACGAAGAAGGGCTTGCCCCCGTCGTCGTGGGCCAGGCCAACGATGCTCATGCAGTGGTCGTCGGTGGTGCGGCCCTGCAGGAGCGACAGCCGTGCCACGCCCCGTTTCCAGTCGAAGCCGGGCTCAGAGATGTCGCCTTCCCAGCAAATGCCGTGACCTTGTCTGACGGCTCTCTCGGCCAGCGCCAGCAGCGAGTCACGCGGAACGTTGTAGAATGTGTTGTGCTCCCAGTTGTCGGCCACTTCTAATATAAAAGAGGTGTAGTAGGGGTGGGCGTCGGATGAGGCCACACTGGTGTATTCGTTGGGCGCACACACGGAGTGGGCAAACTCAAGCGGGGTGTACTGCACGCCCAGCATGAAGGCCCATTTGGGCGGTATGTCGTCGCCCACGGGCATGGCGTCGTAGGGCACCAGGCCGTAACGGTAGATCAGGCGAACGAGCGTGATGCCCATGCCTCGCTTGGTCTTGGGCACCAGTGAGTCGCGCTCTATGTGACGGTCGACCCATGAGGTAGACAGGTTCACCGAGTCGCCCTTCATGATGTGCTCCGTTTCTATGGCTGCCAGCATGGCGTAGACCCAGCAGGTGGGGCGGTCGCCCTGGCTCTTGATGGGGGTGAAGCGGTTGAGCACGTCGATGCTGAAGTGCTCGGGCTCTTCGCCACAGCCAGTGAGCAGGCACAGCAGGGCGAGTGCTGCTGCGGCGTGGGAGAGAATGTTGCGGAGCTTCATGCAGACCTGAGTCTCTGTTAAGTGCATTTTACTGGAAGATAGATACTTCGGCCACCTCCTTGCGACGGGGACGCTGTGGCTCGCTCTTGCGGTGGCCCACCACCAGGACCGACACGATGATTTCGTTTTCGGCGATGCTCAGGTGCTGTCGTATGGCGTCGGCGTCGCGCAGGCCCAGCACCAAGGTGTCCAGGCCCAGGTCGGCAGCCTTCAGCAGCAGATAGGCGCTCTGCAGGCCCAGGTCGTAGCAGCCCCAGCCGTTGCCCAGCTCATTGTCGGGCTCCGAGAGGGCGTTGCCTTGCTCGTCGGTGGCGTCTTCCACACGGTGAAAGCCGGAACGGTCTTTCACAAACGTGGTCACGATCAGGGCACCGCAACCGGCCACACGCTCTTGATTGCGCTGCGGCAGACACTTCAGCAGACCAGCCATCTTGGGGCTGTCGGCCATGACCACGTGGTAGCGACCTGTCTCGCTGTTCTTCCATGTGGGGGCTTCGAGGGCACACTCTACTAACTGTTCAATTTCTTCACGGCTCACTTTTTGTGTGGCGTCATAGTCGCGCACGCTGCGGCGGCGCTGGGTCAGTTCGTCAAACGATGTCATAACTTTGTACTGGTTTTTGACTTTAGATGTTTTTGACTTTAGAGAATTTAGGACTTTAGACTTTAGAGGAAAGGGACTTTAGACTTTGGAGAATTTAGGACTTTAGACTTTAGATGATGGGTGACTTTAGACTTTGGAGGATTTAGGACTTTAGACTTTAGATGATGGGTGACTTTAGAGTTTGGAGAATTTAGGACTTTAGACTTTAGAGGAAAGGGACTTTAGAGTTTGGAGAATTTAGGACTTTAGACTTTAGATGATTTGGGACTTTATGGGAATTGAGATTCCAGACCGTAGGGCGTTGTAACAATGATGGTTATGCTGTAACTGCTTATTTCTCGAAGTGCTGATAGTCTTTCAGCGACTTCCAGACACCGCCCCACTGGAACCCACGCTTGGTGAAGAGGCGCCACAGCAGGTCTCCTTTTTTGATGGTGTAAACCGACTGATTGGAACGGTTGACCCACTTACGCGCTGTTGAGGGCTGCACAACGTTGCCTTTCACGTAGGGATTATAAAGTGGGTTGATGTCTACGGCCAGTCCAAGAGCGTGCTTCGAGAGCACCTTTGTGCCGCTGACGGCGCGGAAACAGAAACAGGATGTGTTGTTGTGGCGCATCGACTGCTCGTCGTTGGCGTCATAGTCGTCAATCAGTTGCATGCGCTCAATGGGGTAGCGGGCTTCGTAGAGCTTCTCGAAAATGTAGAGAAGGTCGGCTGCAATGGCCTTGTTGCACACAAGTTCGCCCCGCTTCACGTTGCCCTCGGCATCGTAGTGCAGCACTGAGAGGTAGCGCAAATCTGCTCGTTTCACCGTGCATTCGGCCGGAAAACTCTTGCGCTGCATGCGGGCAAACACCTCGTTGCTCAGCGTGTCGGCCGAAAAGTCAGCCTGTGCAACAACTGCTTGTGACAAGCAGAGCATGCAAAACAATAGTAATTCTTTTACTTTCATGGTGCAAAAGTAGTGGTTTTTCTTCGAAATTGCAAATAAATAGGATTGATTCTGAAGTTCGGGACGACAGGAACGGTGGGCGAGGTAATGGTTCGATTCCTTTTCAGTAGACAGGATGTAATAATATAAAGGACCCAAATTCCTTCACAGGAACTTGGGCCCATGGCTTATAGTAAAGTATTTGCTCAAAGAGCCATATTAAGCAGCAGGTGTCTCTTCTGTCTCGCGAATGGTCTTTCCACCCAGCACAAGGAAGGCGGTGGGAGCAGCAATGAAGATAGACGAGAGTGTTCCGAAGACCACACCCAGAATCATTGCGAACGAGAACGAACGAATGCTGTCGCCACCAAACAGGAAGATGATAGCCAACACGATGAAGGTTGTCACCGAGGTGTTGATGGTACGGGCCAGCGTCTGGTTCAGTGAATCGTTGAAGATGGTCTGACGGTCGCGCTTGCCATAGAGGCCGATGTTCTCACGAATACGGTCGAACACCACCACCTTATCGTTGATGGAGTAACCAATCACCGTCAGGATGGCACCAATGAACACCTGATCGATTTCGAGCGACATGGGCACCCAGCCCCAAAGAGCCGAATACATGCCAATCACCACCAGAGCGTCGAGTGCCAGGGCAACGATGGCACCAATTGAGAAGGCCAGGTTGCGGAAGCGAACGAAGATGTAGATGAAGATGGCAATCAGGGCAATGATGACCGAAATGATAGCACCGTAGGTAATGGTCTTAGCCACCGACGGGCCCACCTTGGCCGAACTGATGATTGAACCGCCCTCGCGAACGTCGGGGTTCTTGAAGTCCTGAATGTTGCCCTGGCTGATGAGACCTGCCTTGGTCAATGCCTCGTAGAGGATGGTTTCGGCCTGGTCGTCCACTTCTGGATTGTTCGACTCAATATCCCAGTTGGTCGAGATACGCACGGTCTTGCCGTCGGTTCCCAGTGCAATCACGCTGGTGTTGGCCTCCTGACCGGCCTTGTCGCCGATGCTGTTGGTGAAGGCGCCTGCCAGTGCGGTGCGAACGGCCTCAACCGGAGTTTCCTTGTCGAGTGCAACCACATAGTTGCGGCCACCGGTGAAGTCGATGCTCTGGCTCAGTCCGCGAGTGAAGAAGCAGACGATGAAGGCAAGTGCGGCCACACCCCAAATGGTGTAGGTCTTCTTGTACATGCCCATGAAGTTGTACTTCGTGTTCTGCATCAGGTTCTTCGAGTAGGCGGTGACGAAAGTCAGGTTCAGCCACTTGTCCTTGCTCAGACGGTTCTCATAGACGATGCGGGTCATGAACACAGCGGTGAAGAACGAAACGAGGATGCCAATGATCCAGGTGGTGGCGAAGCCCTTCACAGGACCTGTACCGAAGTAGAGCAGGATGATACCTGTGATGAGCGAAGTGAAGTTAGAGTCGAAGATAGCCGAGAAGGCGTTGGAGTAACCCTTGTTCAGGGCTTCCTTCACACCCAGTCCGCGACGCAGCTCTTCCTTGGTGCGCTCATAGATAAGCACGTTGGCGTCGACGGCCGTACCCAGCGTCAGCACGATACCTGCAATACCTGGCATGGTCAGTGCTGCCTGGAAGGAAGTAAGAATACCGAGCGTGAAGAACAGGTTGATGAGCAGGGCAGCATCGGAGATGAGACCCGGAATCACACCGTAGAGGGCAATCATGTAGAGCATCAGCAGCACGAAGGCCACGATGAACGAGATGATACCCTGCTGGATGGACTGTGCACCCAGTGAAGGACCAACCACCTCTTCCTGCACGATGCGGGTGGGGGCAGGCATCTTACCAGAGTTCAGTGTGTTGGCCAGGTCCTTGGTGTCTTCGATGGTGAAGTTGCCGGTGATTTGCGAGTTGCCGCCATCAATCTGGCTGAGGATGCGCGGTGCGCTATAAACGGCGTCGTCGAGCACGATGGCCACGGCGCGGTTGATGTTCATCTTTGTGATTTGCGACCACTGGCGTGCACCGTCGCTGTTCATCTGCATGGACACACAGGGGTGACCCATTTGGTCGAAGTCGTCCTTGCCGTTGGTAATCACGTCGCCTTCCAGCGGAGCGCGTCCGTTGGGTGTGGTGATCTTCAGGGCATACAGGGCGAACACTTCGCCGCGTGAGCCCTCGCCAAAGTCTTCAGCCTTGGCACCCCAGCGCAGCTTCAGCTCGGCAGGCAGCACCTGTTTGGCCAGTTGGCTGTAGATGATCTGGTCGATTTCGGCGGTGTCGCGTGACAGGGCATAGCCCACAATGGCCAGTCCCTGACCCTGAACGGGCTGGAACACAGAGAGCAGGGGGTTGCGCTTCTTGGCGTCGGCCTTGGCTTGGTCGTTGGCTTTGCTGTCGCCCTTGGCCAGCTTGGCAGCGAATGCCGACGATGCCACCTTGGCGCTGTCGGGTGTTGTTTCGGCCACGGTGGTGCTGTCGGTAGCGGTAGAGTCGTTGGCTTCGCCACTCATCATGGCAGCATAGCGGCTGTCGAGCTGCACGAGCAAGGGCACGATTTCCTGGCTGTTATAGGTCTCCCAGAACTCCAGGTTGGCCGAACCTTGCAGCAGTTTGCGCACGCGCTCCGGCTCTTTCACGCCAGGCATTTCCACCATGATGCGCGACTGGCCTTCGAGGCGCTGGATGTTTGGCTGCACAACACCGAACTTATCGATACGCTGGCGCACCACGTTCTCGGCGTTGTCAACGGCCGACTGCACTTCGGTGCGCAGTGCGCTTTCCACTTCCGAGTCGGTCGACTGTGTGCTCACCTTGCCTTTCATCTGCTGTGTGGCAAAGATCGAGGCCAGGGGGCGTCCCTGTCCGTTCTGCTTCCAGCGGTTGATGAACAGCGAGATGAAGTCGTCCTGACTGCTCTCTTCGTCTTTCTTGGCTTCAGCCATCGATTTCTGATAGGCTGCATCGGTCTTGTGGTCGGCCAGCACGTCGATAACATCGGGCACCGACACTTCGAGGATCACGTTCATACCGCCCTTCAGGTCCAGACCCAGACCAATTTCCATTTCCTGGCACTGCTTCAGAGAATAGATGCCTAAGTACACCTTCTCGTTCTTCAGCGAGTCCAGATACTCCTTGCCTTCCTTCTCGCCCATGGCAGCAGCCTTGCTGGTGTACTGCCTTGTGACAAATCCGAACGAAAGATAGAAGCAGCAGACCAGCGTGAGCAGCACTGCAATTGTCTTTACAATTCCTTTGTTTTGCATTGTTTTTTATTGTTATTTATTGATTTTATGCAATTTAGCCTGCAAATATAGTCATTTTTTTACACTTTGAGAAATTTCTACGTTATTTTCAAAGTTTTTTAAGGTTTTTCGCCCCTTTTGCGGTACAAAATGCAGTGAAAAGGCTTGTGTTGGCGAAAAAAGTTGCTGTTTTTGTTCTTTTTCCTGTTCTCACTGGTCTGCCTTTCTGAACCAGCAAAGCAGCGGGTAGTGGTCGCTTGCGTCGATGCTCTTGTCTACCTTGCACTGGCAGGGTGTGAAGTGGGCTGAGCACATCATGTGGTCGATGCGAAAATTGAAGCCGCGCTGGTTGAACGACAGGCCCAGTCCGCAGCCTGCTTCGACGAAGCAGTCGGTGAGTCCCTGTGCCATGGCGTGGCGGGTGTAGGAGATGGGGGTGTCGTTGAAGTCGCCGCTCACGATGACGGGGTACTGGCTGTGTTCGCCGATGTACTGCTTGATGGCCGCCACGTGTTGAGCCCTGATGGCCATGGCGCCTGCCAGCTTGTCGATGAGCATTCGGGATTCGCTCTTTGCCGTGTCGCGCTGCATGTCGCCGTCTATCATCTGGCGGTAGCGCAGGCGGTCGTCGCTCGATAGGTGGGTGCTTTCCAGGTGGTTGTTGATGAGCAGCAGCGTGTCGTTGCCGGTCTTCAGGTAGTAGGCCACCGACCCGTTGGCGCGCGACTCGTAGCAGATGCGCTCTTTCTTCAGGATGGGAAAACGCGTGTGCAGGCCCAGACAGTTCAGGTTGCTGTATTCGGGCATGTTGATTTGTGTGGTGTCGTTGTACTTGAAGTGGCGTGCAAAGTCCCGCTGTGTGTTTTTCCATTTCGACGTCATGTCTTCCTGCAGGCACACGATGTCGGGCTGTTGCTTCACGATGTAGGCCAGGATGGTGTCGAAAGCCTCTTCGTATTTGTAGTTTCCGGCATAGCCGGCCACGTTGTAGGAAAGCACGCACAGGGCATCGTCGGGGGGCGGTTCCTGTGCGAAATGCAGGGGCATATATATTCTAATAGGTACGTACGCGAGCGCGAAGCCAGCCAAACTGATGAGCAGTCGTTTCCAGCTGAAGACCACCCAGAACAGCGTGAAGGCCAGGTTGGCCACCAGGAAAAACGGGAAGACCATGCCGGCACACGAAATCCAGGGGTGCAGCTCTGGCTCGATGCGGTCGCTATAGCCTGCCAGCAGCATGAGCGCCACCGTGAGCACATTGGCCCCCGCCACCAGGTTCAGTGCGAAAGATTTCAAACGTCCCGTCATCATTGTTCGCGGCTGGCCTCGAAGAGGCGCTGTTTCTCTTCCTTGGTCAGGCTGTCGTAGCCACTCTTGCGAATCTTGTCCAGTATGCGGTCTATCTCTTCCTGGTTCCTGCGCTTGCGGGCGTTATACTCCATGTCGGCCTGCTTGCTGGCCGAGCGCGGTTCTTGTTTTGGTTTCTGCCAGCCGTTGCGCCGTTCAAAGTTGTTCTTCATGCGGTCGAAAAACATGCGTCCGCTCTGCAGGTCGTAGTCGCTGCCCGGGTGTTTCTGCCAGTAGCGAATGAGCAGAAAGCCGAAGAGCATGCCGCCCAGATGGGCCACGTGGGCCACGCCGTCGCCCGGCGAGCTCAGTGCCGAGAACAGTTCGATGGCGGCATAGCCCATGACGAACCACTTGGCCTTGATGGGCACGGGTATGGGGAACAGGAAAATCTGGTTGTTGGGAAACGTCATGCCGAAGGCCAGCAGAATGCCGTAGACCGCACCCGAGGCGCCGATGGTGACCCAGCGGTTCAGGTAGGGGGCAATCTCGGCCGTGTTGTAGTTGCCCATTCCCTCAGAAAGGAAATACAGATACTGTGCAGCCTCCTGGCACAGGCCGGCTGCCACGCCGCACATGAGGTAGTAGAACAAGAACTTGCGCGGGCCCCACACCTGCTCTATCACGCCGCCAAACATCCACAGGGCAAACATGTTGAAGAACAGATGCTGAAAGCCTCCGTGCAGAAACTGGTAGGTGATGAACTGGTAGAGTTGGAACCTGCTGGCCATGAAGAAGTGCAGTCCGCCCCACGCCGTGAGGTCAATGCCGCGCTGCTCGAGCACCAGCGTGGCCAGAAAGGCCAGCACATTGATGATGAGCAGATTTTTGGTTATCGTTGGAATACTCCGAAACATCTTTTCTATTTGCGTTTAAACAATTTCACGATTTACTGATTGCAGGCGCAAAATTACGAAAAATATCTGTTTTTCAGCACTAAAACAGGCATTTACACCTTTTTTTTCAACAAAAAATGCATTTTTTCGAGATTTTTGTTTGTTTTTTAAATACTTTCGCTTATATTTGCGACAAATTTGCACTATAAAACATATTATTCACACTTAAACCAAAGAAAATTATGAACAAGACTGAGTTAGTTGAGAAGATTGCCGCTGGTTCCGGCATTACGAAAGTTGATGCAAAGAAGGCTCTTGACGCTGCTATTGCTGCTGTGAAGGACGCCCTCATTGCTGGCGACAAGGTGGCCCTCGTGGGCTTTGGCACTTTCGCTATTTCTGAGCGTCCTGCTCGCGAAGGTATCAACCCTGCTACCAAGCAGAAGATTCAGATTGCTGCCAAGAAGGTGGCCAAGTTCAAGGCTGGTGCTGAGCTGGCAGACGCTCTGAACTAATCTTTACACTTCTCAATCGTATCGCACTCAGGGCATTCCCCGCAGGGGGAGTGTCCTGATTTTTTTTCGTGCTGTGCGGTTGTTCGATTTTCGTGCTGTGCGATTGTCTGAAGGTAGGGCCTGCCCCTACATGATGAAAACCATGTATGGGGGCGCGCTGACAGATGCAAAAAGGCTGCACCAGTGCGGTGCAGCCTTTTTGCATGTTATCAGTAGCCGAGGCTCAGTCTCTTAGAGCTTCGGGCCTGCAGCCACGAGAGCCTTGCCGGCCTCGTTGCCCTCATACTTCTTGAAGTTCTTGATGAAGCGTGCAGCCAGATCCTTGGCCTTCTCTTCCCACTCGGCAGCGTTTGCATAGGTGTCGCGGGGATCCAGGATGTTGGTGTCTACGCCTTCCAGCTGTGTGGGCACCTCGAAGTCGAAGTAAGGAATCTTCTTGGTGGGAGCGTTCAGGATGGCACCGCCCAGGATGGCGTCGATGATGCCGCGTGTGTCGCGAATCGAGATGCGCTTGCCCGTGCCGTTCCAGCCCGTGTTCACCAGATAAGCCTTGGCGCCGCTCTTCTCCATCTTCTTCACCAGTTCCTCAGCATACTTTGTGGGGTGCAGCTCCAGGAAAGCCTGGCCGAAGCAAGCGCTGAAGGTGGGAGTGGGCTCGGTGATGCCGCGCTCGGTGCCGGCCAGCTTGGCGGTGAAGCCAGAGAGGAAGTAGTACTTCGTCTGCTCGGGAGTCAGGATGCTCACGGGGGGCAGCACGCCGAAGGCGTCGGCGCTCAGGAAGATCACGTTCTTGGCGTCGGGGCCGGCGCTCTTGCCGTTCACCTTCTGGGCAATCTTCTCGATGTGGTTGATGGGGTAGCTCACGCGGGTGTTCTCGGTGACGCTCTTGTCGGCGAAGTCGATCTTGCCGTTAGCGTCTACGGTGACGTTCTCCAGCAGTGCGTCGCGGCGGATGGCGTTGTAGATGTCGGGCTCGCTCTCCTTGTCCAGGTTGATCACCTTGGCATAGCAGCCGCCCTCCAGGTTGAACACGCCCTCGTCGTCCCATCCGTGCTCGTCGTCGCCGATGAGCAGGCGCTTCGGGTCGGTGGAAAGGGTGGTCTTGCCGGTGCCGGAGAGACCGAAGAAGATAGCGGTGTTCTTGCCCTCCATGTCGGTGTTGGCCGAGCAGTGCATCGAAGCGATGCCCTGCAGGGGCAGGTAGTAGTTCTGCATGGAGAACATGCCCTTCTTCATCTCGCCGCCGTACCAGGTATTGATGATGCACTGCTCGCGGCTGGTGGTATTGAAGGCCACACAGGTCTCCGAGTTCAGCCCCAGCTCCTTGTAGTTCTCAACCTTTGCCTTCGAGGCGTTGTAGATGACGAAGTTGGGCTCGAACTTCTCCAGCTCCTCGGCTGTGGGCTGTATGAACATGTTCTTCACGAAGTGGGCCTGCCATGCCACCTCCACGATGAAGCGCACGGCCAGGCGGGTGGCCTCGTTGGCGCCGCAGAAGGCGTCGACCACATAGAGCTCCTTGTTGGAAAGTTCCTTGATGGCTATTTCCTTCACCTGGGCCCAAACGTCCTCCGTCATGGGGTGGTTGTCGTTCTTGTACTCCTCTGTCGTCCACCACACCTTGTCGGCGCTCTGGGCGTCCTTAACGATGTACTTGTCCTTAGGCGAACGGCCGGTGTAGATGCCGGTCATCACGTTCACGGCATCGAGCTCGGTGTTCTGGCCCTTGTCATAACCGGTCAGGCCGGCCTTTGTCTCCTCTTTGAACAGAAACTCGTACGATGGGTTGTGGGCAATCACGGTCGAACCCGTGATGCCATACTTAGTAAGATCTAATGTTGCCATACTTTTACCTTAAATTATTTATAGTTAAATATAATATCTTCTACCTTATTCTACCTCAAAAACATCTGCTTCCCGCCCGATTTTAATCCAGTAAAACCAATTCGGTCGCAAAAGCGGCACAAAGGTACGCTTTTCTTTTGAACTGGCGAAACGGTCAGGCACTTTTTTTGCCCCCTCGCAATACATATTTTCTTTTTTATGCTAATTTTGCGAAGCCGAGTTGGCAATTAAGAAAACTTTTTGCTATTTTTGCATGCTGAAATGCAAATAAACAATCAACACTAAAAGCAAATAAATCAAATGAAGGTAATTAATATGGGTCGGTCGACGAGCGTAATGAACCAGTTCGTCGCTGAATTGCGCGACGTAAACGTGCAAGGCAATCGTCCGCAGTTTCGTAACAACCTGACGCGTATTGCCCACGCGATGGCCTACGAGCTGAGTCGCACGCTGACCTTTTCCGACAAGGACATACAAACTCCCTTGGCCGTAAAGACGATGCCTACCTACGACGACCACATCGTTGTGGGTACCGTCCTGCGCGCTGGTCTGGCGTTTCATCAGGGCTTTATGGACGTTTTCGACACCGCCGACAGTGCCTTCGTGGCGGCCTACCGCGAAGAGGGTTCGAAAGACGACCTGAAGATACACCTTGAGTACATGGCGGCGCCGCAGCTGGAAGGCGCTACGTTCCTGCTCGTTGACCCCATGCTGGCCACGGGCGGCTCGTTGGAACTGGCCTACAAGGCGTTCCTCAACAATGGTTGCCCTGCTAAGCTGCACATCTGCGTTGTCATTGCAGCCCCCGAAGGCATCGAGCATTTGCAAAAGGCCTTCCCCTCCGACGACGTAACGCTCTGGACCGCCGCTATCGACGATTGCCTGAACGACCAGGCCTACATCGTCCCTGGCCTTGGCGACGCTGGCGACCTGAGCTTCGGGCCTAAGGTGTCCTCACGATAAATTAACTGAGTCCTTTATACCGCCCCTCCTCCCCTCGCTCATGAGGCGAAGAGGGGCTTTCCCTCTTTCACTTCAAAAAATATATAAAAGTTGAATGAAATATCTTTTGTTTTTTCACGCAAAAGTATTAACTTCGCTGCGAAAACCTAAAGAACTAATACAAATAGCTTATGAAAAGATTGTTGACCTTCTTTTGCGGCCTCTTACTCGTGCAACACGTAGCTCTGGCCCAGCAACTGCCGAAGTTCTCAACGGCGGAAGACCCCGTCTTCTACTACGTGCAGTTTAACAAGGGAAGTGCCTGCATTGCCGACAAGGGCGTAGGCCAAAATCTTCAGACGGCCACGAAAGCAAACGTCGATGCACAGAAGTGGGCCTTCATCGGTACGAAGGACGACTTCGTGATGCTTTCGAAGCTTGGCAACTACGTCACCTACGCTTCGTCCTACTTCCAAACGGGTGCCGAGGGCACCAGCCTGAAACTTGTCACCTCTACCGCTGCCGAGGGCTGCTGGGAAATTCAGCGCAAGAGTGGCAATAAGAGCATGAACCAGTGGGGCGGTTCGGGTGCAGGACGCTCCATAGGCGAGTGGAACGCTGGCGACGCCAACAACCCCCTCACCTTCGAGGCAGCCAGTGCCGTGCAGCCCGACTTCTCTGACGAAGAGGCCGAGCATTGGTACTTCTTGCAATTCGTCATTTCCGACCAAACGCTCATCGCTGGCGGCGACGGCAACACTGTTAGCTTTGGCGATGCCGAGCCCGCCGACAGCCACCTGTGGAAGTTCGTGGGAACAGCCGACAACTTCCAGCTCGTCAGCAAGACGGGGCTCTACGCCTACATCGACGGAGCCAGCGGCAATGCCGAGAGCAATGCCAACGGTGCCCGCCTGAAGACGCGCACCACGCCCGACGAGGCTGGCTTCAGCCTGGTAGAAACCACCAGCCGGGTCTATCCCAACAACTGGGAAATCAGTTGGCGCGGACAGAACGGTGCCATGACCTACCTCAACCGCTGGGGCGGAGGCACGATGGCCACGTCCGAGATTGGCCTATGGAGTGCGGCGGACAACAACAACGTCTTCCGCTTCACCCCGCCCGAGGCCATGACCTACGACGAGTTCGCCGTTGAGGCAGCCACCGACTTCGTCCCCGAGCACCTGCAAACGCTCTGGTACACCCAACCCGCCACCACCACGGCTGCGGCCAACAAATGGATGGAGTACTCCCTCCCCATCGGCAACGGCCAACTGGCTGGCTCGCTCTTTGGCGGCGTATATAAAGATGAAGTGGCATTCAACGAAAAGACCGTTTGGACGGGTCGCAATGCACTTTCAAGCTACGGCGGTGGCGGCTACGGCTGCTATCAGTACTTTGGCTCGTTTTTTGCTGAAGATATAAGTGGGGCCTTCAGCTTTGGCTCCTCGCGTCCCGTCAAGAACTACGTTCGTCAGCTCGACCTTTCCACGGCCACGGGCCAGGTTAGCTTCTCCGACGTTGACGGTGTCAACTACACGCGCCAGTACATTGTCAGTGCGCCCGACCAAGCCCTCGTCGTTCGCTATGCCGCCTCCGAAGCAGGCAAAATCAGCCTCCGCTTCACCATGAAGAGCGGCGTCAACGGCAAACCCACCACGACCTATGCTGACGGCGAGGCCACCTTCCACCAAAAGCTCGACCTCGTCACCTGCGATGCCCGACTGAAGATTGTGCCCACGGGTGGTACGATGCAGACAACGGCCGACGGCATTGAAGTGCTCGGTGCCGACGAGGTGATGGCCATCTTCTGTGGCGGAACCGACTACGACATCAATTCCTCTACCTACATCAGCGGTACGGCGCAGCTGACCAGTCGCATACAGCAACATACCGCTGCCGTGGCCGAAAAGTCGTGGAGCGACATCTACAGTGCCCACGTTGCCGACTTCCAAAGTCTCTTCGGACGTGTTGACTTGCAGTTTGAAGGCGCGCAAAACACGATGCCTACCAACCAGCTCGTCGATACCTACAGCCGCACCTCAGCCTCCAACTTCACGGCCAACACGCTGATGCTCGAAAAGCTCTACTTCGACTTTGGCCGATACCTCGAAATCTCTTCTTCGCGCGGTGTCGACGTGCCCAGCAATCTGCAAGGCGTTTGGAACTACAACCCCACGCCGCCCTGGAACTCCGACATCCATGCCAACATCAACGTGCAGATGAACTACTGGCCCGCCGAACCAACCAACCTCAGCGAGACCCACCTGCCGTTCCTCAACTTCATCACGTCGTTGGCAACCGACCACAGCGAGTGGCAAAACTATGCGAAGCGCAGCGGACAGACCGTTGGCTGGACCTTCTACACCGAAAACAACATCTTTGGCGGAGGCTCGCCCTGGTCCGACAACTACACCATTGCCAACGCCTGGTATGCTACCCACCTCTGGCAGCACTACCGCTACACGCTCGACCGCGACTTCCTCAAAAAGGCCTTCCCCGCCATGTGGAGCTGCTCGCAATACTGGATGCAACGCATGAAGAAGGCCACCGACGGCACCTACGAATGTCCTA
>CACXUV010000017.1 GCA_902770845.1 uncultured Prevotellaceae bacterium | reverse complement strand
GAAGTTCAACGACGTGATAGAAGGCATCACTTTCCGTGCCGAAACCGACGAAACGACCGGTCTGACTGAGAAGATCGTGACCGAGTCGAAGGACAAGACCAAGGTGCCCACCTGCGACGTGCTCGATGCCAATGGTGAAAAGATAGGCACATATAACTTCCCCGTGGGTGGCCACGTTGTGGTTGAGGACGGTCAGACGGTGAAGACCGGTGAGACCCTCGTCAAGATTCCCCGTGCTGCTGCCAAGGGTGGTGATATTACCGCCGGTCTGCCTCGTGTCACCGAGCTGTTCGAGGCCCGCAACCCGTCGAACCCTGCTGTCGTGTCGGAAATCGACGGCGAGGTGACCATGGGCAAGGTGAAGCGTGGCAATCGCGAAATCATCGTTACCTCGAAGACAGGCGAACAGCGCAAGTATCTTGTTTCGCTGTCTAAGCAAATCCTGGTGCAGGAGCACGATGCCGTGCGTGCCGGTACACCGCTCAGCGACGGTGCCATCACTCCCAGCGACATCCTGGCCATCAAGGGCCCCACTGCGGTTCAGGAATACATTGTGAACGAGGTGCAGGACGTGTATCGTCTGCAGGGTATCAAGATCAACGACAAGCACTTCGAGATTATTGTGCGCCAGATGATGCGCAAGGTGCAGATCAACGACCCAGGCGACACTTCGTTCCTGGAGCAGGAGATTGTGGATAAGCTCGACTTTGCTGAGGAGAACGACCGCATCTGGGGCAAGAAGGTGGTGACCGATGCCGGCGACTCTACAGAGCTGAAGCCTGGCCAGATTGTTACTGCCCGCCGCCTGCGCGATGAGAACTCCAGCTTGAAGCGCCGCGACTTGCGCCCTGTTCAGGTGCGCGATGCCGTGCCCGCCACGTCAACTCAGATTCTGCAAGGCATCACTCGTGCCGCTCTGCAAACGAAGAGCTTCATGTCGGCTGCATCGTTCCAGGAGACCACCAAGGTGCTCAACGAGGCTGCCATCCGTGGCAAGCAGGACTATCTGGAGGGCATGAAGGAGAACGTGATTTGCGGTCACCTGATTCCCGCTGGTACTGGTCTTCGTGAGTTCGAGAAGATCATCGTGGGCTCGAAGGAAGAGTATGAGCGCATGCAGGCCAACCGCAAGAATGTGCTCGACTTTGTGGAAGAGCCTACCATAGACGAGTAAAATATCGTTTTCAACTTATAAAAAATACTGCCAGTGCGTCGATGCATTGGCAGTTTTTTTGTGATTGTCAACTAAAATAAGTAACTTTGCAGCCGCAAAAACAAAGAGAACGATTTTTGCAGATGCCAAACGAACAACCTGCATGAACAATTCGATTATTGAAACCAGTTTTGAAAAGGCCAAGAAGTGGGCCAGTGGCGAGTTTATCGGGGAAGATCTGCTGCTGCTCGACCGCCTGGCCGATGCCCCGTTCCCTAAGGAGCCGCGCCGCATGAACTTCATTCTCATTGGCCTGTGCACCCGTGGCAGCGTGAGCTATCGGCAGGACACCAAGGAGTTGCTGCTCACTCCGGGCCACATGATCATTGCTTCTGAGCACCACGTCATTGACAACTACCGTGCATCGGCCGACCTTGAAGGGCTGTGCATGATGGTTTCGGTGCCTTTCTACAGCGAGATCATACGCAGTGTGAGCGACATTTCTTCGCTTATTATTTTCTCGCATCAGCACCCCGTGTTTCCGCTTTCGGAGCGCGACCAGCAGGTGTTCCGCGACTATTTTTATGTCATCAGGAAAAAAATTGCCGAGTCTTCCAATCACTATCGCCACGAACTGGTGCGCACGCTGATGCTGGCCATGTTCTACGATCTGAGCAATGTGCTCTATCAGTCTAGCCGCGACGTTCACATGCGCCACAAGCGTTCCGACATGGTGTTCACGCAGTTCATCAAGCTGGTCGAGGAAAATTGCCGACAGGAACGTCGTGTCAGTTGGTATGCCCAGCAGCTTTGCATCACTCCTAAATATCTCTCAGAACTGGTGAAGCAGTGCAGCAAGCGCACTCCCAATGACTGGATAGACAACTATGTGACGCTCGAAGTGCGGAACATGCTGAAGAATTCCAACAAGAGCGTGAAGCAGATTGCCGAAGACATGCACTTTCCTAACCAGTCGTTCCTGGGAAAGTATTTCAAGGAGCGTGTGGGCATGAGCCCTTCCAAATACCGGCGGTTTGGCTGATTTGGCCGTTTGGCTTACAGCCACCATGCAATGAGGGCTCCGTTGTGTTGCAACGGGGCCCTCATTGCATTCTAACGGGGCCCTCATTGCATTCTAACGGGGCCCCCGTTGCAACCTAACGGGGCCCCCGTTGCAGCTCAATGGGGCCCCCGTTGTAGGATGTTGAAAATACCGGTTGTTTTTGATTCGTTAGAATTTGAAGTCTATGCCCACGCCAACGACGTTGTTTGTGCGTGAATAAGTCTCTTTGGCTTCAAATCCTGTTCCATAGTAACCCTCGCCGGCAGCAGGGTTGCCAGCTGCAAACGATTTGTCGTAGTTGCTGTAGAGCGTAATGAAATAACCTGCGTTCAGACGGATTTTCTCCGTCAGGTTCACTGCTCCTCCCAGTCCTATAGACCAGCTGTCGCATGCAAACGATGTGTTGGTCTGAAATTTGTCACTCTGTCCGTAGTCGGTGCGTTGTCCGCCAAGACTCACGGTAAACTTGTCGTTGATGTCATATTCGGCACCTAACAGAAACTCGTTGGTGCCGCCCGTCAGTTCTTCATGTCGGTTGTTGCCCATCTTTGCGTGCTTGTCGTCGTAGAAATGATACTCGGCTGTGGCACGCAACTTGTCGGAAAACTCATAGCCCACTGCCACTGCCAGCATGGCAGGCACGTCGTAGCGTGTGTCCACTCCATCCTTATAGGGTGCCACCTTGTCGCCAAACTGAGCCAGGGCCATGTCGCCCGTCACATAGTTGTTGATGGCAGTACTGAAGATTTTGGCGTTCAGCTGCTTGGTATCGTTCTCTGTATTAATCCTTGACCTGAACTCATAGCGGGCTGCTATGGTGACTGGCCCTGTGTGGAAGTCGATGCTCACGATGGGGGAGATGCCCCAACCCTTTTGCAGACAGTCGAGTTGCAGGTTGACCAAATCCAGTTGACCATTGTTTGCAATCACATGGCCACGGTTGTATCCGTCGTAGTAGTTCACGCGTAAGCCAGCAGCCGCCGAAAGGAAATCGGTTATCCTGTAAGCAAAGTTCACTTGTGCTCCATAGATGTACTGCTTTCCCTTCATTTCAGAATCGAGCGTGTACGATCCTGGCATGACACCAGATGATGCCAGCATGGCCGTAAGCGGCACGTTCAGCATTGGTATGCCATCGCTGTATTCCACGTAGCCGCCGCATCCCACGATGCCAAGCATGCCCGATATGGCCCAGCGGTCTTTCTTGTATGCGGCAAGCAAGGAAGGCACGATGGGCGCCTTGGCCACGCCTTCATATTTTTTAGAAAAACTTGAACCAAGAAAATTGGGCATGTTTGTCTCAATGTCGCGGTTCTGCCATGGCTTTTGGAAGTTGAGCGACAGCAGCCAGCCTTCGTGTTGGTTCCACACACTACCGGCCGGGTTGCTGTAGGCTGCGTCTACGTCGAAGGTTGCACCGCGTGCCATCATTCGGTCAAAAGCGATGTGATAGTTTGTGTTGGTCATCAGACCACCTGCGTTTGCCCGTGCCACCAGCACAAAGCAAACGACCAGAATTGCTTGGATTCTCTTCATCATAATTTCAGTTTCGATGGTTGGTTATTTGCCTGCAAAGGTACAAATAATTCTCCAAGGAACCGAATTTTTGGCAAATTAAATGAAAAAATCGAACAAATCTGGTCGTTTGCTGTTGTTTTCCTGTTTTCTTACAGGTCTATTTGGCAACCAATGCTCAGCACGCGGTTGGTGCGGGTGAAGTTGTCGCTCTTCACCACAGCTCCTGTGGTGGGAGCGGTTTCCGTCACTTTGTCATAGTCGCCGTAGTTTGTTTGGAAATAGGCAGCCGACAGCGTCAGATGGTTGGTGACTTTGTAGCTGAGTCCGGCACCCACGCTGTAGCTGTTCACCACAAACGAAAGGTCGTTCATGTAGTCGTCGGTCAGTCCGTAGCGGGTGATTTGTGCGCCGGCCGACAGCGTCACCTTCTTTGAGGCGTCCCATTCCACACCAGCCAGATATTCGTTCGTGTCGTGCGACAGCTTTTCCTGAATGTCGTTATACCAGTTGGCGTTCTTGTCGAAGAAGTGGTGGTAGCCCAGGTTCAGTCTCAGTTCGGGCAGTGCGCTCCACTGTGCACCCAGGCAGAGCATGGCCGGAGCATCTTCGTCCACATCGGTTCCGTCTTCAAACTTGTTGATGTTTTCAAGACCTGGGAACTGGGCCATGTCGTCCGACAGCTTCATGGGTTGCTCCAGCGTGCTGTGGTTTCTCATCTTCATTTGGGTGTTGAACTCATACTTGGCGGCAAAGTTGAAGTCGCCAATTTTGTAGTCAACACCAATGATGGGAGCAATGCCAAAGCCCGTCTGCGTGCTCTGCAGGTTCACGCCGTTGCCGTAGCGGTGCAGTTGGTACAGCTGCTTCAGCGCAGCGTTGGCATCAGCCAGTTGTGCTTGTGCGGCTGTCTGCATGGCTTGCAGCTCAGCGTCGGAGTAGCGTCCTGATTGTGCAGCCATCTGCAGGTTGGTTTGTGCAGCTCCAATCTGCTGGTTGATGGCATTGATGTTTCCTTCAAGAAACTCGCCGAAGTCCATCGCCCCTTTCGATGTAATCACGTTGATATGGCTCAGGCGTGCGCGGTAGGAAGCGTCGCCATAAAGTGCGCGTAGTCCACCGTAGACCGCCCAGTGCTCGTTTATCTTGTAGGCAGCACCCAGCTGGAAGCCGAAGTAGTACTGGCGTCCGCGCATGAAGGCATCCATGTCATAGCCCTTTGCGTCGAGTCCGTTTTTCATGAGCAGTCCGGCAATGCTGCCCACGGTGCGCTCAAACGAGCCCAGTCCGTTGTCGAACTCGCACACGCCGCCACCTCCGGGCACCGAGAAGTTGAACTGCACGCTCCAGTTGCCCTTGTTGTAGGCAGCTTGCAGCGAGGGGATGAAGGGAGCATCGGCAATGCCTTCAAACTTCTTGGTTGTCCTGCCTTCGTTCTTCTTGCCCAAGGCAAAGATGGGGTCGGTAGAGTTGATGGTGCGTGTTTGGTGAGCATATTGCCAGGTGAAAGCCAGGTGGAATCCTTCGGGCATGAACACCACGCCTGCAGGGTTGCTGTAAACGCCGTCGATGGCTATAGCGGCATCGCGAGCCGGATTCCTGTTGAAATTAACGTTCTGATTGGTGTTGGTCAGAATGCCACCAGCCGTGGCCGTGTTGCTGACCATCGTTGCGCCCAGCATCACGCTGAGACCGAAAACTTTTAAATTTTTCATATCCTTTAAAACAAATCTTAAAAATTTCGGCTGCAAAGGTAAATGAATTGTCCTTAATATCGCTGTTAAGGCACACAGGCTTAACATATATTAAAAATAATTTGCACAAAACTTGCGCATTCGTGCAGTTTTGTGCAATTATTTTGCTCCTTTTCTTGCACACATGCAGTTTCGTTTGTGCAAAAAACAGGGTAGGAGAGGGTTGTTTTCGGTTCTATTTGGCAAGAAGTTTCTTCCCGTCTTGGATGTACAGTCCCTTTTGGTGCGTGTTGCCTGTAAGGCGTCTGCCTTGCAGGTCGAATGTGGCATGGTTGTGCGGCAGGTTGTTCTCCACCGCCTGTATGGCGCTGTTGGCATCGAGCGTGAGCTTCACGTTGTCGAAGCCAATGATTTTCTCCGTGCCGTTATAGTTGTGCATGGCCGTGAGGGCCACGGTGGTTGAACTCGTTCCGTTGCTCTCAAAGACCAGACTAGCCTGCTGCCATGCCTCCTTGTTTTCCATTGATGGGGCAGTGATGGTGGGGCCGTCTTGCTGTTGCACGCCCACGAAGGCATCGCCGCCCAGTCCGCTTTTCCACACACTGGCCGTGAGCTGGTATTTTCCGGCCGGTAGCAGCATTTCCTGCTTCAGCGTGATGGTGCTGCTGCCCCAGTTCTGGCGCACCCAGTAGGTCTGCTTGCTGTCGGCCGACGGCTTTGGGCGCGAGGCAAAGAAGTTGCTGAAGTACAGGTCGCCGTCCTTCAGTGCCGTCAGGTCGTTTTCGTTGGGCGCAGCATAGTCAATGGTCCATCCTTCCGGCAGGTAGATGGCACGGTCGGCTTTCACGCCGCTGCCCTGCATGGGGGCATAGGCACCCTCGAAGTCACCGTTCTTCAGCTCTTTGGGCAGCGACTGGTTGTGGATGGCCTTGATTTCGTCTTGTGCCCCCTTCACCAGGTGTTGCACGGTGATTGGCGAGGCACAGGCGTAGTAGTCGGAGAGGTGAATGCACTTGTGGTTGAAGGGCTTCAAACTGCCATTGGCGCTGGTTTCGCCCATGACTTCGATGGTTCCTGCAGGCACCTTGTCGCTCTCTATGACCTGGTCTGCGAGTCCATTGCGGTAGATGGTGAGCACCTGTCCGTCGTAGGTCAGGGTGACGATGAGCGTCGAGTGCTTCGTGGGGTGGTTGTCGCCGCTGGTGCCCGTGCTGCCCTTGGCCCAGTCGTCGCTGGTGAGCAGGCGGTTCTGACTGCGATACACGTTGCCTCCGAGGCTGAGTTCGGGCCGCTGGTCGGTGGCGTTGATGCCGTAGGTGAGCCGTCCGTTGGCATCGTCTTCGTTGCCCACGGTGAAGAGTGTTCCTTCATATTTCTCCTTGTTCAGTTCGAAGGCCAGGGTCACGGTCTTGTTCTTGTTCAGGCAGATGCAGTCGGTGCGGGCCTCTTCGCTCTCGGCGGTGAGCGGTTCCTGCCAGTCGTAGTTGCAGAGTATGGCGGTAGGGTAGCCCTTGGGATAGTTCTTGTTGACCATCCAGTAGTAATAGTCGCCCTGCATCCAGGTCACGCGCATGGGGCTGTTTTTCGATCCCGGTATGACAAACGGGCGCATGTTGTTCTTCTGCGACTTGCTGGTGACGAAAGTCTCGCTGCCGCCAACCACTTTGCCGTCGGCAATGTCGTACTTGCATATTTCGTAGACGCCGTCCTTGTTGTACTGTCCGTTCTTGGTCGGCATTGAAACGTAGAGCGTGTGCGTGTTGTCGGGGTCCAGGGCCATGCCGCCGCTGTAGCATTTCTCGGTGCTGTTCCAGTTCTGGTGGAAGGCATGTCCGCCGTGCTGCACCCATGTGTTCACCCATTTGGTGCCATCCCAGTTGGCATGCCAGTAGTCATGTGTGGTCTTGGCATCGTCTATGTGGGTGTAGGCAATGACCGGATGCTCCTTCTCGTCGAGCGCAATCTGCCACACCCAGTTGCGCACCGAGGGCGTCTTGTCGACGATGGTGGCAGGATGGCTGGTGGCATAAGCATCGGTCTTGTTCACGTTGAACACACCATTATTAATAATAGAGAGCTGCTTGCCGTTGAGGTCACGCAGGATGGGGCCCTGTCCTTTGTTGATGTCGATCACGTTGAAGTAGAGCCAGTTGGGCATTTCGTTGTCGGGATGCCCCGTGGTGTAGGCCACGTAGATCTTGTCCTTGCCGTTGCTCATGTATTTGGCGTAGGGGCGTGCGCCGGTGCTCTGCACAATCTGCTTGGGGCCGAAGTCGAAGTGGCAGTCGTCCGCAGCGTCGGGCATGGTGAGCCGGGCAATGGTGGGGTGCCAGTTGATGCCGCGCCAGCACAGGTAGATGTGCTGCGGGTCGTCGCTCAGGATGAAGGGCGACGGGTAGGTGGTGTTGTTCTGTGTGGCCAGTCGCTTCTCTTCGCCCAGTGCCGTGATGTCGCCCGGTCGTGTCGACACGCGATACCAGATGCAAGGCTCGTCGGTGTGGCGGGTGTAGAAAATCATAATGCGTTCGTCGGGCAGCACCAGGAAGGTGGGGTTGTTGTGGTCGTCGGGCTGGAAGTAGGAGCGCACGAGCACGTCGGTCTTGCGCCCTTTCAGCCAGTCATACTGCGTGGCCTTCACGTTGCCGTGCACGTCGATGTAGCCCACGTAGGTGGCGTTGATGGTGGCGCTGGCGTTTTCGTAGTGCAGTGCGCGCGAGTCGGCAAACCAGCACCATGCGCCTTCGTTGCTCACCATGTTGCCGGCCAGGGCCTTGGCCAGCACCAGTGTGAGAGCAAGGACGATGAATGATAGTCTTTTCATGTCAGTAGCAGTTATGTAGTAATGTGTTATTGGGGTTGTTTCTTCAGTTCAGGGTAGCTCACGCGGGTGTGGTAGATGGTCTTGAGCTTCTCGATGAGCACCGTCTTGGCATAGGCAATGTCGCGGAAAGTGATGGGACACTCGCGGAAGAAGCCGTCGGCCACCATCGAGTCGATGATGCGGTTCACCAGTTGTCGGATGCTTTGCTCCGTGTAGTCGGGCAGCGAGCGCGAGGCAGCCTCCACGGCGTCGGCCATCATGAGCACGGCCTGCTCCTTGGTAAAGGGGTTGGGTCCGGGGTAGGTGAAGAGCAGGTCGTCTATCTCTTCGTCGGGGTGTTCGTTCTTCCACTTCACGTAGAAATATTTTGTCTTGCCCTGTCCGTGGTGAGTGGCAATGAAGTCGCGAATCACGTTGGGCAGGTTGTACTTGTCGGCCAGCTTCAGTCCCTCGGTCACGTGGCTGATGATCATCGAGGCACTCTCCACGCACGACAGCTGCTCGTGGGGGTCGATGCCGCCCGACTGGTTCTCGGTGAAGTAGATGGGGTTCACCGTCTTGCCGATGTCGTGATACAGGGCCCCCGTTCTCACCAGCTGTGCCTTGGCTCCAATCTTGCGTGCTATCTCGGCAGCCAGGTTGGCCACCTGAATGCTGTGCTGAAAGGTTCCGGGTGCCACCTCGCTCATTCGGCGCAGCAGGTCTTTGTTCATGTCGCTCAGTTCGATGAGCGTGATGTTCGAGGTGTAGCCAAACGTCTTCTCAATGATGTAGAGCAGGGGGTAGGAGCAGAACAGCACCACGCCGCACACCAGCAGGTAGTTGTATTCGCTCATGTCGATGGCCCCCAGGCTGTTGGTGGCAATGAGGTCGAGTGCCAGGTTCATCAGGCAGCTGGCAATGGTCACCGTGGCCGCTGTCCAGAACAGTTGTGAGCGGCTCGACAGGTCGCGCAGCGACAGGATGGCCGTCAGTCCGGCCATCATCTCCACGGCAATGAAGTCGAGCGGGCGTCGCAGCATGCAGGCACATACCAGCACCATGACCGCATGGGCCATGAAGGCCGTGCGCGAGTCCATGAACACGCGGATGAAGATGGGCACCATGGCAAACGGCAGGATGAACACGTGGAGCAGGCTGTGGCTCACCAGGATGGAGGCCATCACGGAGAAGAGCGTGATGAGCAGATAGATCATGACCACCGAGCGCAGTTTGTCGAAGTAGTCGGCCCTGAAGATGCTCAGGAAGATGGTGAAGCCCGTGATGAGCAGCAGCACATAGAGCAGCTCGCCCATCACGGTGCTGCTCAGATGGCTTTCGCCCTCGTGCTGGCGGTCGCTGGCACGCTGAAACGACATGATCACCTGGTAAGTCTGTGCGTCGACAATGCTGCCACGGTCAATGATTTTCTGTCCGCGCTGCACCATGCCGCTGGCTTTGGGCACGGTGCTGATGAGCTCGTTGCGGCTGGTCTCGCTGCGCTCGCGGTCGTAGATCAGGTTGGCCACGATATAGGTGTTCAGTTCCAGGTCTTGCAGCTTTTCGCGGTGGGCCTGCAGCAGCGGGTCGTTGGTGAGCAGGCTGTAGGCTTGCATGGGCGTGTGGATGGAGGCCGACTTCACGCTCAGCGCCGTCTTTCCGTTCACGATGCGCAGCGTGTGCAGCGTGTCGTCGTCGCCCCCCACGGGCTCCTTCGTGTCAACAATGCCTTGGTTGTAGAGCAGACGCAGCCTGTTGGCAATTATGATTTTGTAGTCGGCCGAGAGATGGCCTGCATGCTGGTCGTAGTTCTGCAGGAACTCCCTGATCTTGCTGTCGGCCACCGCCTTGTTCAGCGTGTAGTAGGGTTCAAAATCGCGCAGCACGTTTTCATATTCAGCCTTCAGCGTGGCCTCGCTCTTCTCGATGGCAAAGTCGAAGGGGGCTGTCAGGTCGGGGTAGAGCCAGGGCTTGCCCTCTTCTATCTTCAGGTTCATCTTGGTGTCGCGTGGCATGAACCACACGATTAAGGCCACGGTGGCCAGCACGATGAGCACGCGTGTGAAGACGTCGCGCCCGGTGATGTTTATTTTAAGGTTGAAGTTGCTCATGTGTTCCTTTTTCACTGTTTTGGTCGCAAAGTTACAACAAAAAAACGAGACGATGCCCATCCTGTGCCCCTTTTTTCTCTAAAAAGCGGCTCTTCCTGCCAGTTGCCACGTTCGGGAGCATTTGGTACAGGGCCTCTGTACGGTTGGTACATGGGCTGTGTACGGTTGGTACATGGGCTGTGTACGAATGGTACATGACCTCTGTACGAAATCGGTATGAGCCCCTTTTTGGGCGTGCAAAGCGAAATAATCGCAATAATTGAGCCGAAATTCATATAAAATGCTTACCTTTGCAGGCAAAATCATCAATAAAAACATGACAGAAGAAAGAAGAGTGAGGGTGCGCTTTGCACCCAGCCCCACGGGACCCCTGCATATTGGCGGTGTGCGCACCGCCCTGTACAATTATCTGTTTGCGCGCAAGAACGGCGGCGATTTGGTGTTTCGCATAGAAGACACCGACACCACCCGCTTTGTGCCTCAGGCCGAAGCCTACATCATCGAAGCCTTCGACTGGCTGGGCATCAAGTTCGACGAGGGCGTGTCGTTCGGTGGCAACTATGGCCCCTACAGGCAGAGCGAGCGTCGCGACATCTACAAGAAGTATGTGAAGCAGTTGCTCGATGCCGGCAAAGCCTATATTGCCTTCGACACCCCCGAGGAACTGGACGCCAAGCGCAAGGAGATTGAAAACTTTCAGTACGACAACAAGACGCGACTGAGCATGCGCAACTCGCTCACCCTGCCGAAGGAAGAGGTGGAGCAGCTGATGGCTTCGGGCCATCAATACGTGGTGCGCATCAAGATCGACGCTGGTCAGGAGGTGCTGGTAGACGACATGATTCGTGGCGAGGTGCGCGTGAAGAGCGACATTCTCGACGACAAGGTGCTGTATAAGAGTGCCGACGAGCTGCCCACCTATCATCTGGCCAACATCGTTGACGACCACCTGATGGAGATCACCCACGTGATTCGTGGCGAAGAGTGGTTGCCCTCGGCACCCCTCCACGTGCTGCTCTATCAGGCATTTGGCTGGCAAGACACCATGCCCCGCTTTGCCCATCTGCCTTTGTTGCTGAAGCCCGATGGCAAAGGCAAGCTGTCGAAGCGCGACGGCGACCGACTGGGATTCCCCGTGTTCCCGCTCGACTGGGTGCCCGACAAGACCACGGGCGAGGTGACGGCCAGCGGCTATCGCGAGCAGGGCTACTTCCCCGAGGCGGTGGTCAACTTCCTGGCGCTGCTGGGCTGGAACCCCGGCACTGAGCAGGAACTGTTCACGCTCGACGAACTGGTCGAGGCGTTCGACATATCGAAATGCTCCAAGGCTGGTGCCAAGTTTGCCTATGAAAAGGGCATCTGGTTCAACCATGAATATATCCTGAAGAAGAGTGCTGCTGAGATTGCCCGCCTGTGGGAGCCCGAGTGCCGTGAGCACGGCGTGAAGGAGCCCCTGGAGCGCATCGAGCAGGTGTGCAGCATGATGAAAGACCGCGTCAGCTTTGTCAAGGAACTGTGGCCCTTGTGCTCTTTCTTCTTCCAGGCACCCACTGCCTACGATGAAAAAACAGTCAAGAAGCGCTGGAAGGAAGACTCGGCCGAGACGCTCGCCGAACTGTGCGATGTGCTTCGGGGCATCGACGACTTCTCGCTCGAGAATCAGGAAAAGATTGTGCATGCCTGGATTGAGCAGAAAGGACTGAAGCTGGGTAACGTGATGAATGCCTGGCGACTGGCTCTCGTGGGCGAGGGCAAAGGCCCTGGCATGTTCGATATTTCGGCATTCCTGGGCAAGGAGGAAACCATTCGCCGCACCCGCAAGGCCATTGAAGTGCTGGGGGGCGGGATTTCGTAATAACGTAATGTCGTGATTCCGTAATGTCGTGATTCCGTAATAACGTGATTTCGTGATTCCGCAATTCCGTAATAACGTAATTTATTATTAAGGTGTACAACCTAATTATTTATCTCTATCTCCTGGGCGTTGCCGTTGCGAGCCGTTTCAATGAAAAGGTGCGCAAGATGTGGCGCGGCGAGCGCGAAGCATTCGATGTGCTTCGGCAAAAGGTTGACTCTACGGCACGCTACGTGTGGTTCCATGCAGCCTCGTTGGGTGAGTTTGAACAGGGACGCCCGCTCATGGAGCAACTGCGTAGGCAGCATCCGGAGTACAAGATATTGCTCACCTTCTTCTCGCCTTCGGGCTACGAGGTGCGCAAGAACTACGCCGGGGCCGACATCATTTGCTATCTGCCCCTCGACACGATTCGCAATGCACGTCGTTTCCTTCGGCTCATACGCCCCGAGATGGCATTCTTCATCAAGTATGAGTTCTGGTACAACTACCTGCACATACTGAAACATCGCGGTGTGCCCGTGTACAGCGTGAGCAGCATCTTCCGCGAAAGACAAGTGTTCTTCCGCTGGTATGGCAGGCAGTACAGCCGCGTGCTGAAGTGTTTCACCCATTTCTTCGTGCAGAACGAGAAGAGCCTCGACCTGCTGGCCACGCTGGGCATCGACAACGCGACCGTTACGGGCGACACACGCTTCGACCGCGTCCTGCAAATCAAGGAGCAGGCCAAGGTGCTGCCCGTGGTGGAACGGTTTGTGGACGGCTCGACCAAAGTGTTTGTGGCAGGCAGCAGCTGGCAACCCGACGAGGAAATCTTTATCAACTACTTCAATAAGCATCCTGAGTGGAAACTCATCATTGCTCCCCATGTCATTGGCGAAGACCATCTGCAGCAAATAGAAAAGATGTTGGTGGGGCGCAAGGTGGTGCGCTATACGGAGGCCGAGGAACAGCCGCTATTGAACCTGGCTGCTCAGGAAGTGCTCATCATCAATTGCTTTGGCTTACTCAGCAGCATCTATCGCTATGCCACCGTGACCTATGTGGGTGGAGGCTTCGGCGTGGGCATTCACAACGTGCTCGAGGCTGCCGTGTGGGGTGTGCCCGTGGTGTTTGGCCCCAACAACCAGCGTTTCCAGGAGGCACAGCAGCTGAAGACGGCTGGCGGTGGCTTCGACATCACCGACGAGACGGGGTTTGCCACGCTCGTCGACGACTTTGCCAACGACGACGAGCTGCTGGCTCAGTCGGGTGCCAAGGCTGGCAGCTATGTGAAGAGCAAGGCCGGTGCTACGCAGAAAATATTGGCGGGCGTGGGGCTTTAGCTTTCGTGGGCTGCACTTTCGTAACTTCGCAGATATAAAACAGAAAATTAGGATTGTTATGATGAAAAAGATTTTTGCATTTGTGCTTGTGGCTGGTACGGCTGCAGCACTGATGAGCGCCGACAAAGGTGAGCAGATCATGACTCGCGAGGATGGCGCCTATGTGGTGAACACCACAACCCTTGGCAAGGATGTAATGGGCTATGAGGGCCCCACGCCGCTGAAGGTGTATATCAGGAAGAACAAAATTGAGAAGATAGAATTTCTTCCCAATCAGGAAACACCCAAATACTGGAATGCTGCCAAGAAACACCTGGCTGAGAAATGGAATGGCATGGCTGTAAAAAACGTAAAGACCACACAGGTGGACGGACGCACAGGGGCCACCTTCTCTAGCGATGCCATCAAGCAGAACGTGAAGCTGGCTGCTGAATATTACCAGAAGAACAAGTAAAAAAAAGAAGAATTTGCTACCGATACATGCTAAATCCGGTAGCAAATTCTTTTTTTCTGCGTATCATTTTTCACTGAGATACTCCTTCCCATACTCCACGTAGTGGGCAGCAAAGGCTTCGGCCATGCCGGGCTTGGCCATCTTGATGAACTTGGCAGGCACGCCGCCCCACAATTCGTGAGGGCCCACCTTGGTGTTCTGCAGCACCAGCGCACCGCCGGCAATGATGGCGCCTTCGCCTATTTCGGCATTGTCGAGAATGGTGGAGTTCATGCCAATGAGAGCTCCGTCGTGAATGGTGCAGGCATGCACGCATGCACAGTGGCCAATGGTGACATCGTTGCCAATGTGGGTGGGACCCGTGGTGTTGGTCACGTGAACCACGGCTCCGTCTTGCACGTTGCTGCGGTGGCCAATGGTGATGGGAGCCACGTCGCCCCTGACCACGGCATTGAACCACACGGAGCATTCGTCGCCCATGGTTACGTCGCCCACGATGGTGGCGTTTTCGCTGAAATAGCAGTCCTTGCCCCATTTGGGAGCCATGCCTTTATAAGATTTGATGAGTGCCATGTTTTGTTGTTTTAATTTGTTTTTTGGTGAGGCAAAATTAAGCCTTTTTGCATGAATGGCCAAACGTTTCGGCAAAATTATACAATCTTCACAGAACATTTTCGGCTATGTCGGCCAAAATGTGTAATTTTGCACCCTTGAAAGTTACACATTATTATATAATAGATTATTATGGCAAAGAAAGCACTTCTCATGATTCTCGACGGATGGGGAATCGGAAAGCACGGCAAAGGCGACGTGATCTTCAATACGCCTACTCCTTATCTGGATTATCTCACAGCCACCAGCGCCCACTCGCAGTTGCAGGCTTCGGGCGAAGACGTGGGTCTGCCCGACGGACAGATGGGCAACTCGGAGGTGGGCCACCTGAACATTGGTGCCGGACGCATCGTTTATCAGGACCTGGTGAAGATCAACCGTGCCTGCAAGGATGGCAGCATTGTGGAGAATCCGCAGGTGAAGGCAGCCTACACCTACGCCAAGGAGAACAACAAGAAGCTGCACCTGATGGGCCTTTGCTCCGACGGTGGCGTGCACTCAAGCCTGGAACATTTGTTCAAGCTCATTGAGGTGGGCAAGCACTACGGACTGAAGAACCAGACGTTTGTGCACTGCTTCATGGACGGTCGCGACACCGATCCCAAAAGCGGCAAGGGCTTCATTGAGCAGGTGTCTGAGGTGTGCGCCCAGAACGATGCCGCCATTGCCAGCATCGTGGGCCGTTTCTATGCCATGGACCGCGACAAGCGCTGGGAGCGCGTGAAGGAAGGCTACGACCTGATTGTGAAAGGCACCGGCAAGCAGGCCACCGACATGGTCAAGGCCATGCAGGAAAGCTATGACGAGGGTGTGACCGACGAGTTCATCAAGCCCATCCACAATGCTTCGGTCAACGGCCTGATTGAGGAGGGCGATGTGGTGATCTTCATCAACTTCCGCAACGACCGCGCCAAGGAACTTACCATTGCCTTGACACAGGAAGACCTGACCGAGCAGGGCATGAAGACTATTCCCGGACTTCAGTACTACTGCATGACCCCGTACGATGCCAAGTTCACGGGCGTTCACATCCTCTTCCCCAAGGAGAACGTGGAAGACACCCTGGGCGAATATCTTTCTCGCCAGGGCAAGAAGCAGTTGCACACGGCTGAGACCGAGAAATATGCCCACGTCACCTTCTTCTTCAACGGTGGCCGCGAGCAGCCTTTCGAGGGCGAAGACCGCATCCTGGTGGCCAGCCCCAAGGTGGCTACCTACGACCTGAAGCCCGAGATGAGCGCCTATGAGGTGAAGGATCGACTGGTGGGAGCCATCAACACGCAGCAGTACGACTTCATCGTGGTGAACTTTGCCAATGGCGACATGGTGGGCCACACGGGTGTCTACAACGCCATTGCCAAGGCTGTTTGGGCTGTCGACAACTGCGTGCGCGAGGTGATCGAGGCTGCCAAGGCCAACGACTATGAGGCCATCATCATTGCTGACCATGGCAATGCCGACAATGCCATCAATGCCGACGGCACTCCCAACACTGCCCACTCGCTGAACCCCGTGCCCTTCATCTATGTGACCAACAACAACTCGGCCACGGTGAAGGACGGTCGTTTGGCCGATGTGGCTCCCTCTATCCTGCACATCATGGGACTGGAGCAGCCTAAGGACATGACGGGCGAATGCCTCATTCAGGACTAAGACATCTTTGCACGGCGCATGGCAAATGCGTCGCAATAGGTAGGAAAAACGCGTCGAATTGGGTGTTCGACGCGTTTTTCATACTTTTTTGATGCAATTTTCATCCCTTTTCACAGGGCTTTCATCGTAATTTTGCAGTCGAAAGTCATTAACTAACCAGAACAAACTGATTTCAAAATGAAGACAAAACTACTTTTTCTCTTGGCTCTTGTCGTGATGCTTGGCACCCCCGGCACCGCCAAGAAGGTGCACACATTGGGCGACTCGACCATGGCACCCTATGACGAGTCGGCCACCGTCACCCGTGGCTGGGGCATGTACTTTGGCAATTTCCTGACCAACGGCTGGACCTCGGTGAACTATGCCAAGGGTGGGCGCGACTCTCACGGCGGCTACAACGAACTGTGGCAAACGGCCAAGAAGAATGTGGAGGCAGGCGACTACGTCATCATTACCTTTGCACACAACGACGAGAAGAACTCGGGCATGGACGGCTACCAGCTGAAAGCCTACTATGAGCGCATTGGCGATGCCGCTGCAGCTGCTGCCGTTGATTTGCGGGGCAGCATTCCTTCGACCACCTACAGGGAGAATCTGGGCAAGATTGTAGATGAGGCCAAGGCCCTGGGTGCCATACCTGTTATTTGTTCGCCCGTGTGTCGCAGCTACTTCAATGGCGCAAAGATTCGTCGCAACGGGCGTCACGACTTGGGCGACGGCTATAAGGTGCTCACCGAAAATGGGCCTGTCGATGGAAAAGCCCTGCCTGCCAGCGATCACACCATGGACTATGCTTATCATTCAGAGCAGCTGGCCAAGGAGAAAGGCGTGGCTTTCATAGACCTGACCACCGCCACGGCCACCCTTTACGAAAGCTATGGCGACAGCAAGTGTCATGAGTATCTATTCGACGGGCAGGGCTCAACCCACTTCAACACCACGGGGGCACTGCTGGTGGCCCGTGAGTGTGCCCGACTGATGAAGGCACAGGGCATCATGGCCAATGATATTGTGCTGCCCACCGACATGACCGTGGCTCCTGCTGATGGCGACTTTGGACAGGCATACAAGGGCCAAACGCTCACGAAGGAGTTCACTGTGAGCGGATTTGGACTGACGCCCGAGGCCGGAACTGTGAGCATAACGGCTACCGATGGCATCTTGCTCTCGACCAACAAGACCGACTGGACCAGCCAGCTTTCGGCCAGCTACACGGCTTCGACGCTGGTGCAGACCTTCTATGCCCAGCTCACGTTGGCACACGACGGACTGACCACAGGCACCATCACTGTGGCTCAGGGCAGCAAGACCATTGAGATTCCCGTTACTGCCACGGCTGTGGTGCTCGAAGGGGGCGTGGAAGTGAAAGCCTACTGGCGCTTGGAGAGCGACGACAGCTACGAGCTCACTGGTCCGGCTGCCCCTGTGGCGCAGTCGTTTCAGGGCATGTATGTGCAGCGCTATTCCAATCCCAATGCCAAGAGCGAGTGGCCCGACTGGACTGGCTATGATGCCAGCAGGAAAATGCAGCGCGACCTGATTGTGGGCGATGTGTGGCCTGACGGTGAGATTGACGACAATCCCGAACGCTACATTCAGTGGGGCATCATGCCCGCCACGGGCACGGAACTGAAGATCGACGCACTTTCGCTCTTCGTGTCGGGCTGCGGCGGCAATGGCGTTTGTTGCCACATCTACTATTCCGTTGACAATTTCGAGACACGCTCCACCATTTTCGAAATGAAAAAGATGCCAGCCAACAATCCGCAGTATGTCGAAGCCAAGCCCGTTGTGTCGCTCAAGGAAGGGCAGCAGCTGCTGGTTCGGGTCTATCCTTGGTACAGCGGCACCGCCACAGGCAAGACCATCTGCCTGAGCGACTTGACCATTCATGGCATGGCCGTAGACACGGCTGCCGACATTCGCAGTGCCCGGAGCATTCAGAATGAGCCCACGGCCTACCTTTCACTCGATGGTTGCTGGCACAACCAGTTGCAGCGTGGCGTGAACATTGTGAGAATGAGCGATGGGAGCGTGAAGAAAATGTGTTACTAATCAGAAGAAGAACAGTTGCTAATCAAAAACAAATCTACTTTTATGCATACCAATTACCAATTCGCAAAAATGTTGTGGGTGCTCGCCTTGCTTCTGTGCACAGGTGTGATGAAGGCCCAGCAGGTAGTCGACGTAAATGACTTTGCTCTTTCCTGGCCGCTTGGCAAGGGCACGGCCGATGTCACGGCAGCCCAGGTCAGCCAGGAAGGACTGTTCAGTGTGGCTGAATATGGTTGCGGAAAGCTGACAATCTCTACCCAGCGCGCCGCCGGCACTTCGCAGCAAACACTCTACAAGCCTTCGCAGCAGTCGGGTGTGCCCACCGACGACGATGCCTTGTCATTTTCGGTCAAACCCAAGAAAGGACTTGCCTTTACCCCACAGTCGCTCAGCTTCGAAGCCAGCCGTTGGGGAACAGGCGGTGGAAAGTTCGATGTGGTGGCCGTTGTGGGCAATCGTGAGACCACTTTGGCTACGGGCGTCCTGCCCGAATCTGGGAATAGTGGCCTTTTTACTGCGTGCAACTATGATCTTTCAAAACTGCCAGTTGTGGGCGACGACGACCTGCTGGTGCTGAAGATCAGGATTTATAGTCTGGCCACCAACAAGGAGTATGGCTTTGGCAACGTGGTGCTCAAGGGCCATGTGGCAGGCACGCCCCAATCGGTTGCTTCCTACACCATGAGCGTCGGTCTGGGCACTGAGGGCGCAGGCAGCGTGACGTGCAATCCGGCGGGAAATCAGTTCGATGAGGGCACCCGACTCACTGTCAGTGCCACCGAGAACTTTGGCTATCACTTTGCAGCCTGGGTTGATGCTGCAGGAGCAGTGGTGTCTACCGACAATCCTTATTCTTTTGATATTCAGCAGAACACGGAACTGGTGGCCACCTACACCAAGAAGAATGTTTATGCGCTGAATCTTCAGCTGCAGGGTGGTGCCAATGCCAACCTGGTGCAGTTTGCGCCTGAGGGCAATGTGCTCGACGGGGTGCACTACTATGAAGAAGGCACCGACGTGAAACTCACGGCACAGAACAACCTGATCCTGACGTTCACCAATTGGGAAGACAACACCACGGCTGTTGAACGCAATGTGAAGATGGACGGCAACAAGAACCTCACGGCCTGTTTCTCGGCCATTGACTACATCGTGGGCTGGGACTTCTACGACGATGCTCCCAAGAGCGAGCGTGCGGCCGACTACAAGGCCGACACGGAGAATGCTGGCTTGCTGTCGTTGCGCAAAGCCGACGGCACCACCACCAGCTGGCTGGCCAATGGCGTGGCCGCAGGAAAGGTGCAGGGCCGCTATGGCATTCGTGTCTGGCGTCCGCTTGAAGACAAGTATTATTTCGAAATATCGTTCTCGTCGAAGGGCTACCAGCATCTGACGCTTTCGGCTGCCGTGGGCGACGACTACAATGCTCACAGCATTGTCAATGCGCAGTACAGCATCGACGGCACCACCTTCACCACCTTTGGCACCTACGAATTGCCCAACCGTGGCTGGACCGACGGCAAGTTTGAACTTCCTGCTGAGGCCGACAACCAGCAGCGTGTGTGGATTCGCTTCCTGCCCGACTTCGATTCGCCGCTGGTGGGCGTGGCACGCGATGCCGATGGAACCATGCTCACCGATGTGTTTGTGCTGGCCGATGCTACTGGCGCTGCCGACGAGGTGGCCACGCTACTCTCTACCAATCCCGAACAGAACGCCAAGGGCGTGTCGGCCAGTGGTTCGGTCATTCTTAATTTCGACCATAAGGTGAAGGCCGGAACTGGCAGTGCCACGCTGAATGGCGAAGCCCTGGTGCCCATTATCAGTGGCAAGACCGCCATTTTCAGGTACAGTGGCCTGAAGTATGCCACCAACTACACTTTCTCCATGCCTGAGGGCGTGCTGCTCAGTCGCAGCGACAAGCCTGTGGCTGCCGCGAGCATCGATTTCACCACCATGGAGCGTGTGCAGCCCGATAAGCGGCTCTATGACGCTGTCGTGGCTGCCGATGGGTCGGGCGACTATACCACCGTGCAGGCTGCTGTGGATGCGGCTCCTCAAGGAAGGGCCAAACCCTGGCTTATCTTTGTGAAGAATGGCCAATACAAAGAGCATGTGGACATTCCTGCTACGAAGCCCTACCTGCACTTCATTGGTCAGGACCGCGACCTTGCCGTGATTAAAGACGACCGCATGGCCGGAGGCCCCAATGCACTGCACGTGAGCTTGGCTGCCACGGTGGTGGTGAATGCCGACAACATCTTCTTCGAGAATATTACCTTGGAGAATACTTATGGCCACGAAATGCAGGACGGGCCGCAGGCACTGGCACTGAACACCGTTGGCGACCGCATTGCGCTGAACAATGTGGCACTGCTGAGTTATCAAGACACATGGATTACCACGTCGACGCAGAAAAACCGTCATTACATCAAGAACTCGCTCATCGAGGGTGCCGTTGACTTCATCTACAACGGTGGCGATGTCTACCTGGATGGCGATACGCTTGAAATCAATCGTCCCAGTGGCGGCTACATCGTGGCTCCCAACCACACGGCTGAGACAAAGTGGGGCTACGTGTTCCAGAACAATGTGATTCGCCCGGGCAAGACCAAGACGGGGCAGCCCATGAACGTGACCGATGTGTGGCTGGGACGTCCATGGCACAATCAGCCCAAGACGGTGTTCATCAACACGCAGACGTTTGTGAATCTTCCTGCCAAGGGCTGGTATAACACCATGGGTGGTTTGCCTGTGCTGTGGGCCGAGTATAACACGGTGGACAAGAACGGCAACCCTGTTGATCTCTCGCAGCGCGAAACCTATTATTATTATACCGACCGCGATACGGGCGAAAAGTTCGAGACGTTTGACGTGAAGAACACGCTTACGGCCGAAGAGGCTGCCCAATACACTCTGAAAAACGTGGTGGGGGGTAGCGATAACTGGCAGCCCGACCTGATGTGTGAACCATGCGATGCCCCTGTGGTGACGATGACGGGCAACCAACTTTCGTGGCAACCCGTGCCCTACGCCATTTGCTACGTGGTGACGCGTAACGGCCATGTGGCAGGAATGACCACCGAGACCAGCTTCGATGTCAGTGCAGCTCCTGTCGTTCAGTCTGCATTAGGTGCTGAGGCCGTAGCCGATGTGTGGCAGGTGCAGGCCGTGAACGAGTTTGGCGGACTGAGCCAGAAGTCCACGGTTGGTGGTGAGACGCCTTCGGGACTTGAGCTTCGTGTGGTGCGCTCACAGGCTGAGGCTGTCGATTTCTTCACCTCCGACGGGCGTCGTCACAGCTGTTTGACTCGTGGCTTGAACATTGTCCGCATGAGCAATGGAATCGTTCGTAAGTCGTTTGTCATGTAGTAGCGGCATCGTTTCAGCTCTTTTCTGAAAACATTCAGGGCTCCTTCTGCCTCGCGGAAGGAGCCCTTTCTTGTCGATTCGTTGTCAGATTTTTTGCTCAGATTGCTGCTGTAGCCTGGCGCAGCCACTGCTGTTCTTCATCAGTGAGATGGGGGCTCAGCCGTTCGAACACCATGGCGTGATAGTCGTTCAGCCATTGGCGCTCGTCGGTTGAGAGCATGGTTGTGTCGATGGGCTTGGTGTCGATGGGGCAGAGCGTGAGCGGTTCCAATTGCAGGTAGCGGCCAAACTCGCTCTCCATGGCCGGTACGATGAGCATGGTGTTCTCGATGCGCACGCCGAAACGACCGGGCAGGTAGATGCCGGGCTCGTCGGTAACGGTCATGCCGGGCAGCAGCGGCTGGGGCTTCCACTCCATGCGGAACTGGTGGGGGCCTTCGTGTACGCTGAGGTAGGATCCTACGCCATGGCCCGTGCCGTGCAGGTAGTTTATGCCTTCGCGCCACATGAACTGGCGGGCCAGCACGTCGAGCTGTGTTCCGGCAGTACCTTCGGGGAAGACGGCCCGTGCCAGCTGTATGTGGCCTTTCAGCACCAGCGTGTAGATGTGGCGTTGCTCGTCGGTGATGGGACCCAGTGCAATGGTGCGGGTGATGTCGGTGGTGCCGTCCTGATACTGTGCTCCACTGTCGAGCAGCAACAGGCCACGGGCATGCAGAGGGATGTCTGTCTCAGGCGTGGCTTCGTAGTGAACGATGGCACCGTGGGCCTCATAGCCGGCAATGGTGTCGAATGAAAGGTCGCGGTAGCGCGGTTGCTGGGCCCGCAGTTCGGTGAGCTTGCGGTCAATGCTGATTTCTGTCTCGCCTTCGGTGTGCTGTTCCAGCCACATCAGAAAGCGCACCATAGCCACACCGTCGCGTGTCATGGCGTCGTGGTAGCCGCGTATCTCGGCTTCGTTCTTCATGATTTTCATGGCCGGAATGGGCGAAGTGCCACGCACGATGTCACGTGCGGGGGCTTTCATCAGGGTGAAACTCGTCTCGGCAGGATCCATCAGGATGTTCTGTTCAAAGTATTCCTTGAGTCCTTTGGCCACGTTCTGGTAGTCGTCGATTCCGATGTGGTTGTCACTCAGGTACTGGCGCACTTCAGGTGTGACCTTCTTCTGGTCTGTGAAAAGCGTGACGTTGGTGGAGGAGATGAGCAGGTAGCCGACGAAGACGGGGGTGCAGTGTACGTCCTGGCCGCGAAGGTTCAGTGTCCAGGCAATGTCGTCGAGGGCACTGACGAGCATGCCGTCGGCATGCTGCTGCCTCAGAGCCTTGCGTATGCGTTGTATCTTTGAACTGCAAGGTTCACCGGCCAGTTCCAGAGGTTGAATCTCAATGGGCGTGTCGGGCAGGGCAGGGCGGTCGCGCCACAGCTGTCGCAGTGGGTCGAGGTTGGTGCGCAGTGTGATGCCGCCCTGATGGCGCAGTTCCTGAATGAGCTGTTCGGCTTCGCTGGCCGAGCAGAGCATGCCGTCGATGCCCACTTCGGGGCTTTGTGTGGTGCTGAGCTGCTGGCCCAGCCACTCGGCAATGGTGGGTGTACCTTCTATCTTCAGCTTCATCAGCTGGAATCCAGTGCCCTTCAGCTGCTCTTCGGCAGCCAGGAAATAGCGTGAGTCGGTCCATAGGGCTGCACTGGTCATGGTGACCACAGCCGTTCCGGCTGAGCCGTTGAAGCCGCTGATCCATTCGCGGCCTTTCCAGTGGTCGGCCACGTATTCGCTCTGGTGGGGGTCAGTACTGGGGAAGATGAATGCACTGAGGTGCTCGCGCTGCATGAGTTCGCGCAATTGTTCTAATTTGGTCATGGGAAGTGATGAGTGAAAAGTGATGAGTTTGGAAAGGGAAGTCAGCCACCGATGATGACATGAAGACCGGCGGTCTCAAGTAGGTGGGCACAGCGTTGGACGGTTTCATCGGTGGGCGTGGCCATGCTGAAGTCGTCGGGATTGTAGGTGCTCCACATGCGGCGGTGCTTGTCCTTGCCCACATCGTGATAGGGCAGGAGGTTCACCGTGCGGCGTTGCCAGGGTAGGGAAGTCAGGAACTGTGCGGTCTGCCGGATGTTTTCTTCGTCGGCATTGATGCCCTCAATGAGCGGAATGCGGATGAAGAAGTCAGCACCCAGACGGGCCAGTTGCTCAATGTTCTGAAGAATCAGGCTGTTGTCTACACCCGTGAAGCGACGGTGCTTTTCAGTGTCCATCAGTTTCAGGTCCACCAGCCACAATTCACAGTTCGCGGCCACCTGCTCCACAATGTGCCAGGGAGCATGGAGCGTGGTGTCGACAGTGCGGTGGAATCCTCTCTGCCCCAGTTCGCGAAGCAGCATCAGGACATATTTGGCATGCATGAGTGGCTCGCCGCCGCAGAGCGTCACACCGCCACCGCTGTCCTGCATCACGTCGCGTTCTTTTTCAATCTCGGCCATCAGTTGCTCGACAGACCACTCACGGCCACACATCTCTAAGGCTGTGGTGGGACACTCGTCGGTACACTGACCACAGAGCGTGCAGGGATTTTCGGTGTGTCGGATGCCTTCTGAAGTCAGTTGCAGGGCATGCTGTGGGCACACGTCAACGCAGGTCTGGCATCCGATGCACTTGGTCTTTTTGTAGAGCAACTGTTGCTGGGGCTGCCATCCTTCGGGATTGTGACACCACACACAACGGAGCGGGCACCCTTTCAGGAAAATGGTAGTACGGATGCCCGGTCCGTCGTTGATGGCGTAGCGTTTGATGTCGAAGATGTTACAGTTCGTCATTCTGGGTTCTGGCAATGATTTCGTTCTGCAACTGTTCGGTCATGTCGTTGAAATAATCGGAGTAGCCAGCCACGCGAACGAGCAGGTCGCGGTAGTCTTCGGGGTGCAGCTGGGCATCATGCAGGGTGTCGGTATCGACAATGTTGAACTGAATGTGATGACCGCCCAGCTTGAAGTAGGTGCGTACCAAACTGCCCAGTTTGCGCTGGTCTTCCTCGCGCTTGAGCAGCGACGGTACAAAGCGCACGTTGAGCAAAGTGCCGCCGCTCTTGGTCTGGTCGAGCTTGCCCAGTGACTTGATGACTGCCGTGGGGCCGTGGGTGTCGCTGCCGTGAGCAGGCGATGTGCCGTCGCTGATGGCAAAGTGGGCCAGACGACCGTTGGGCGTGGCGCCGCAAACGCTTCCAAAGTAGTTGTGACAAGTGGTGGAGAGCATGTTCAGGTGGGTCTTTCCGCCTCGGGTGTTGGGGCGTCCTTCAATGGCTCGCACCAAGTCGTCGTAGACCTGTACGGCAATCTGGTCGGCGTAGGCATCGTCGTTGCCGAAGAAGGGCGTGTGGTTGCGGATGTACTGGCGCATCTTCTCACTGCCTTCCCAGTTGTTCTTGCAGGCTACGAGAATCTCGTCCAAGGTGTACCTATGGTCTTCGAACACGTGCTTCTTCAGCGTGGTGAAGCAGTCGGTGATGGTGCCAAGGCCCGTACATTGTATGTAAGTGGTGTTGTAACGGGCGCCGCCGCTGTAGTAGTCTTTGCCTTTCTCTATGCAGTCGTCAATGAACAGGCTGAGGAAGGTGGCGGGGGCATAGAGTGAGAACATGCGTTCGATGTAGTTGTTGACGCTGAGTTTCAGATTGACGAAGTAAATCATCTGCCGGTGCCAGGCTTCATAAAGCTCGTCGAAGGTCTTGAACTGGCGTGGGTCGCCTGTGGTCAGTCCTAACTGCTTACCGCTTTCGGGGTCGATGCCGTTGTTTAGGGTTATTTCCAGAATCTTCGGTGTGTTCAGGTAACCGGTCAGCAGATAGGCTTCCTTGCCGAAAGCACCCACCTCGATGCAGCCGGAACAGCCGCCTTCGCGGGCATCTTCAAGGCTCTTGCCCTGGCGTACCAGCTCCTCGACGTAGGTGTCGGGATTGAAGATGCTGGGATAACCGTGGCCCTGGCGGATGACACGTATGCCTTCAAGCAGGAAGTCGTCGGGTGTGTTCTGGGCAATGTGAATGGAGAGTCCGGGTTGTAACTCGTGCAGTTCCTCTTGAATCTCAAGAATCATAAACGACAGTTCGTTTGTGCCGCTGTTGCCATTGCGGTCTACACCACCGATGTTTATATTTGTAAAGTCGTTGTAAGTACCCGATTCCAAGGCCGTCACTCCGACCTTGGGCGGTGCAGGCTGGTTGTTGAACTTGATCCAGAGACAGCACAGCAGTTCCTTGGCCTGTTCACGCGTGAGACTGCCGTCGGCCAGTCCCTGCTGGTAGAAAGGCCACAGGTGCTGGTCAATATGGCCAGGGTTCATCGAGTCCCATCCGTTCAGTTCGGTCACAGTTCCTAAGTGTACGAACCAGTACATCTGTATGGCTTCCCACAAATCGCGTGGGGCATGAGCCGGTACGTGGCGACACACGTTGGCAATCTTTTCAAGTTCTTTCTTCCGCTGTGGCCGTGTTTCCTTGGCAGCCATTTCTGTAGCCAGTTCGGCATGACGCTCTGCAAAGAGAATGGCAGCGTCGCACGAGATGGCCATAGCCTCCAGCTCCTGTTGCTTGTCGGTGGCTTCGGGGTCATTGATATAGTCAAGACTGGCAATCTTTTTCTCAATACGGGCCTTCACATCGAGAAGGCCTTCGTGGTACATCTTGCCGTCCATGGCCGTGTGACCGGCTGCACGCTGCTCCATGAATTCGGTGAAGACACCGGCATGGTAGGCTTCTTCCCATTCCTTCGACACATGGTTGAAGATGCGCTCGCGCTGTGTCTTTCCCTTCCAATATGGAATCACTTCACGTTCGTAGGTGTCGATGTCGGCCTGTGCAATGTGGTAGCTCTGTAGTTCGCGGGTATCAAGCGTGTGAAGGTCTTCCACTGAGTGACAAGTCAGTTCGGGAAACGTGGGAACGGCTTTGGGCTTGGGACCACGCTCGCCTACAATCAGTTCGTCATCACCAATGTAGATGGTCTTTTTCTTGCAAATCTCATAGAAGTTACGGGCACGCAGCACCGGTGTGGACAGAGTGCCGAAATGCTCTTTGTAGAAAGCGGTCTCAATGAGCGCCCGCTCAATGCTTAACGTGGTTGGGGTGTCGAGACTCTGTTGGCGCAGCCGTTTGATGCGGTCGTTCATGCCGCCAAGATTCTCAGGATGTTTGATGCTGAAGTTCATCTGAATAATAGTTTCTTATTTAAGTAAGGAATGTTCCGGTGCCTTACCGCTCTTTGCGGCATAGACTTCTTCGATGGTCATGGGCTTTTTGATGGTGCCCAGCAGGCGTGCTCCAGTAGGCGTCATGACATAGTTCAACTCGTTGCGCAGACCAGTGAAGTTGCGCCACGCCTTGAGCTTGTCATAACAAATGAAATCGGTGAACAGATGTTCGGATTCCCATCGGTCCATGAGTTCGGGAATGAAATAAATGCCAGGTTCTATGGTGAAGACAAATCCCGGTTCGAGTGGCCTGGCTAGTCGCAACGACTTGAAACCGAATTGTTTGCTCTTGACTTGTCCTTCGGCATAGCCTACATACTGTTCACCCAGGTTCTCCATGTCGTGAACGTCGAGGCCTACCATGTGGCCCAGTCCGCAGGGGAAGAACATGGCGTAAGCACCTGTCTGTGCTGCTTCTGCGGGGTCGCCTTTCATAAGCCCGAGTCCTTTCATGCCCTCGGCAATCTTTGTGGCAGCAGCAAGATGGGCTTCACGGAACGGTACACCGGGTTTCAACTGGTCGACGGCAGCCTGGAAACTGGCCAGATGAATCTCATAGACTTCGGCCTGCTGTTCTGTGAACCGTTCGCCGACAGGCATTGAGGAAGACAGGTCGCCAGCATAGTGCATGCGTGTTTCAGCCCCGGCATCTAGCAGAAAGATGTCACCTTCGTTCAGTTCATGAATGAAGCCGTGATTGTGAAGCACTTGCCCCTGCACGGTGGCAATGGTTGGAAATGCCAGTGCGTTGCCATGACGGCAAGCTACTTCTTCAACGGCAGCAGCCACTTCCGACTCATGGATGCCGGGTCTCACTGTGCGGTAGGCAGCCAGGTGCATCTCTGTACTCAAGTCTACCGACTCTTCAATAAAGCCAATCTCCTCGTCGCTTTTGTGGTTGCGCTGGTCCACGATGGCTTTAATGAACGGTATGGAGGCTTGTGCCGTCTGTGCAGCGGGTTCGATGCCAAGCAGTTCCCACAGCCATACGCTGTGGTCGCCGCGATAAGGGGGAAGGAAATGAATGGGCTGGCCTTTGGCACGTGCTTTGTCCAGATAGCCTTTCAGGTCTGTTAGGGGAAGGGTATCGCTGATACCAGCAGCTTGACTTTTTTCAGCAATGCTTGGCTGAAGTCCTGTCCACACAATGTCATCGATAGTCAGGTCATTGCCGAACACCACTTCACGGTCAGCATCAATGTCGATAACGGCGGCCAGACCGGCATAGTCGAGTCCGAAGAAATAGAGAAAGGTGCTGTCCTGACGGAACTGGTAGGTGTTGTCGGCATAGTTCATGCCTGTCTCGTCGTTGCCAAGAAACAACAACAGTCCGCTGCCCAACGCTCTCTTCAGCTGGGCACGGCGACGTATATACGTGTCTTTTTTGAAAGTCATGGTTTCGTGTATTGGTTTACTTTAGCATGTTTGCTGATCTGCAATTGGGTCTTTGGGAAGAACTCGGCAATCAGGTTGTACAAGTCAGGATCGAACACCTGTAACTCCTCCCTTGTGTTGCACCAGTTGTGTTTGCCGTCGGTGTGGGGCATCTCAGCATTGACGTTAAACCAGTCTTGCACGCCTTCTGCAAAATATTCCATCCTGTCTGTTTCCCTGTACGTACCGGCTAGGATGCCCCTTGCCTTAGCCTGTTCATATAGTTTCTGCAATCGGTCGTCGAAGGTGCTGTCTACCTGGATGATGCCAATGCAGTGAATGGCATGTGCAAACTCATGGATGAGAATATCTTCTGCATGATACTTGTCTATTTGGTAGGCCAGTATGTTCTCTTCGGCACAGCTGGTGAGCGGCTCTTCGATGGTACCACCCAGTCCACGGGCTCTCAGATCCCAGTTCAGGGCTGTGTCATTAATCAGATAGTGGTGCTCTGGCAGGTCTGTGGTTCCTTCGTAGCGGGCCATGATGGCCACCCGTGCATTGGCTTTCTTCATGGCTTCGATGATTTCAGGTGCCAGCATGCTGGTCATGGCATAGAGCGTGCGGTGGGCTGCTACGAAGCAGGAGTCAGGCACACGCCATGATGAAATGAGCGGGAGTCCGTTCACATCGACGTATTTGCTGTAGAATTTGTCTAAGTGGAGTGAATCGGGTGGAGAGCTGACAACGCATGGTGGAACCGTGAGTTCCTCCTCACCTTCCGTTTGGGATGTCGTAGCTTTTTGACAGGCAGTCAACAGTAGAAATGTGGCTGCAATGCAGATGATTTTCTGGAACATGAAAGTCGTTTTTAGTTGTATTTCAGTGAAAAGAATAAACATTTTGCTATTTCAACTTTGCAAAGATACACCTTTTTAAATTAAATAACAATTAAATTGCAATTGAATTTCGGTTATCTCACATTTTTTTTCTAATTTTGCGGCAAAGTACCTATATCAACATTTAACTTACAAAGAATTATGGCATTTTTGACAAATGAGAAACTGGTCATCGTCGGTGCTGCCGGCATGATTGGTTCGAACATGGCTCAGTGCGCCCTGATGATGGGCCTGACCAGCAACCTGTGTCTTTACGATGTGTTCTCGCCCGAAGGCGTGGCCGAGGAAATGCGCCAGAGCGGCTTCGACGAGGCAACGATTACCGCCACCACCGATGCCGAAGAGGCTTTCCGTGATGCAAAGTACATCATTTCGTCGGGTGGCGCACCCCGTAAGGAGGGCATGACCCGTGAGGACCTGCTGGCCGGCAACTGCAAGATTGCCGAGGAACTGGGCATGAATATCAAGAAGTATTGCCCCGATGTGAAGCACGTGGTGATTATCTTCAACCCCGCCGACCTCACCGGTCTGGTGACCCTGCTCTACTCTGGCTTGAAGCCCGGACAGGTGACCACGCTGGCTGGTCTTGACACCACACGCCTGCAGAGCGCACTGGCCAAGAAGTTTGGCGTGCTGCAGAGCGAGATCAAGGGCTGTGCCACTTACGGTGGACACGGCGAGCAGATGGCCGTCTTTGGCAGCCACGTCACGATCAAGGGCCGCAAGCTGACCGACATTATCGGCACAGCCGAGTTCCCCGCCGAAGAGTGGGAGCAGATGAAGACCGACGTGACCAAGGGTGGTGCTGCCATCATCAAGTTGCGTGGCCGCTCTTCGTTCCAGAGCCCCTCTTACCTGAGCGTGGAGATGATTCGTGCTGCCATGGGTGGCGAGCCCTTCCGCTTCCCCGTTGGCACCTATGTGAAGACCGACAAGTACGACCACATCATGATGGCCATGAAGACCACGCTCGACAAGAACGGTGCCCACTTCGAGGTGCCCCAGGGTCTGCCTGAGGAGAATGCCAAGCTGGACCAGAGCTACGAGCACCTGTGCAAGATGCGCGACGAGCTGGTGACACTGAACATCGTGCCCCCCATCTCGGAGTGGAGCAAGATCAATCCGAACCTCTAAGAACAGTACGCTACAAGAACCCCCGGGAATCCGCAAGGACTTCCGGGGGTCTTTATGTTCAGCAGCTTCGGTCAGCTGACGCATCCTGAACGGCCTGGCCGCATCTGGCATCTTGTCAGAAGCGGCAGTCGGGATTCTCGTCCATGTAGATGCGGGCGTACTCGATGTAGTGCTTGGCGTTGTCGGTCTGGCCGGGACGCACTGGCTTCAGATACTTGGCCGGCACGCCGCCCCAGATTTCACCGGCGGGAATCTTCGTGTTCTGCAGCACCAAGGCGCCGGCAGCCACGATGGACCCCTCGCCCACCTCGCAGCCGTCGAGCAGCGTGGCTCCCATGCCGATGAGGGCATTGTCGTGGATGGTACAGGCGTGGACGGTGACGTTATGCCCGATGGTGACGTAGTTGCCGATGTGCGTCGGACCCGTCTCGTGGGTCACATGCACGCAGGAGCCGTCCTGCACGTTCGAACCGTTGCCGATGGTGATGGGGGCCACGTCGCCACGTACCACGGCGCCAAACCAGATGCTGCACTCGTCGCCCATCGTCACGTCGCCCACGATGGTGGCGTTCTCGCTGAAGTAGCAGTCCCTGCCCCACTTCGGCGCCATTCCCTTATAACTCTTGATTAATGCCATATTGCTTTGTCTTTTTACTTCTTTACCTGTTTATATATGAACGCTCCCGCGTACAAAATATTTTAATTTCTCGTCTTTATTTTTCATCTTGTTAGATTCTGTTACGAAATCAATATAGTAAGGATAAAACCTACATGGCAACCAAATAATGGTTTTTCGGCAAGATCGAGCATTCCTCCTTGTTGAATCATCATCCGGCGACTTAGGGAAAGGCCAATACCGCTGCCACTACGCTTGGTGGTGAAAAAGGGAACAAAGAGCGACTGGCGGTTCTCTGCAGGAACAGGCAAGCCATCATTGCCAATGTAAAGCTTCAATACAGGGCTGTTTGTGGGCTCCTCCATCTGCTCTATCACCATTTTCTTCGCCTCTGCTTCCATAGCGTTCTTTGTCAGGTTTATCAACACTTGGCGCAGCATGCCTGCATCTGCACGGACTGTCAGACCTGTGGGAATATTTATCTCCCAAGTCAGTTCTGGATAGGCTTTACAGACTTCATCAAGGATTGGACGAAGAGACACGTCTTCCAACACAGGTTTCTCCAGTTGAGACATCTTACGGTAATTAGCCACGAAGTCACTCAGATGGCGGCTGGTGTCGAAGATGGCCTGAATGCCAGGTTCAAGAGGAGTACCTTTCACATCATTGCGGCTGAGCATCGACTGGCTGATGCTGGTAATGGGGGCTGTGGCGTTCATCATCTCATGGGTCAACACACGCGTCAGCCTCTCCCATGATTCCACCTCATTCTGATTTACTTGCTGACGGATGGTTTCTCCCAGTTGGTTCAGCGTCTGCTGCATGGCCCGTTCTCCTGAGAGCAGTCCATCGGTAGGAAGACGGAAGGTAAAGTCATGATTGCGCATAGCCTCCTGCATCAGATGGGCACGTATCTTCAGCGAGCGCTGCCGACGAACAGTCCAGACGACGAGCGCAGTCAACAAAACACCTATGATCATGAAGAGCCACATCATAACCGCTTCATCTTATTATAAAGTGTCTGTCGCGTAATGCCAAGGAGTTCTGCAGCCTGTGTGAGATTGCCATGACAGTGGTCAATAGTCCTGCGGATATGCTCTTTCTCCATTTCGTCAAGTGTGACAATCTCGTTCCGCATTTCGAGAACATCCTTTAATTTGCGAATCAGTTCGTCATTATCCCACGGTTTAGTAATGAAGTCAGCTGCACCACTTTTCAACCCTCGTACTGCCAGCGACACATCAGCGTATGCCGTCAGCAATACCACTGGCGTCTGCGGATGCTGTTTGCGGATAGAGCGAAGCCATAGCAGCCCCTCCTGTCCGCTGTTCACGCCAAGTGTGAAATTCATGTCGAGCAATACGATGTCTATCTCTTCCTGTGCCATTGTTTTCAGGATATAATCCGGCCTTTCCAATGTCAATATGCGTTCAAAGACGCTATCCAGGAGATAGCGCATGGCAGTCAGGATGGAAGCATTGTCATCGACAACTAATATAGTACCATATTGTTTCATACTGCCTGCAAAGTTACGAAGATTCTGTCTAAAAATCATACGGAAGACTGTCAAATTATTAGACGTTCTGCGTCTGGCGACATTAAAACTCTTGGAGCATAGAGAGATTTTCAATAATTTTGCAAAAAACTCATAATAACAAAAGTGATGAGAATAACATTGATTGCAATCTTGACGCTTACAGCCGTTTCAGCCCATGCACAGCACTCATGGACAGTGCAGCAATGTATGCAGTACGCCGTGGCGCATAACCACGAGGTGAAGCGCACTGAGCTGGAACTCGACAACTACATGGCCAACAGAACGGGAGCCATTGGTCGTTACTTGCCAAAAGTAGATATGGGTATAGGAGCACAGTACAACTTCGGACGAACCATTGACCCCGAAACGAATATCTATACCGATGTGAGTACCTTTAATAATGGTTATTCCCTGAGTGCCTCATTTCCGTTCTTTGACGGGTTCAACCGTTTGCATGCCTACGTCAGAAGCAAAACCAGATAGCCTTAAACGTATTACAAGCTTTTGTCAATGTTGCCTATTATGATGGATTGGTAAAGATGGCCGGGGAAAAAATGGAAGAGACAACGCTCTTACTCCGTCAGACACGCCTGTTGGAAGAGCTTGGCCGTAAGAGTGCTGCAGACGTGGCTCAGGTAGAATCGCAACAAGCGGAAGCCAACTACGAACTGACACATCAACAGAATCTCCTTGCCTCTGCCATACTGGAGTTGAAGAAGTCGATGGCCTACCCGATGGGAGATACTATCAGATGCGAAATCCCTATTCTGAGTACGGATAACTTCCACGCCGGCAATAAAATATTCCCAAACAGCGAGCAATACATTCCCACGCTTGGGAATAATCCAGAGCTACTGGCATCGCACTATCAAATGAAAGCCTCCAAACACGAGTGGCACCAGTCCCGTGCTTCTTTGTTCCCTTCCCTCTCGTTGAGCGCGGGACTGAACACCACTTACTTTCATACCCTCCATTCAAATGGAGGACAGTCATTCCGTGATCAAATCAAAAATAATATGGGTGAGTATGTTGGTGCCACATTGAGCATCCCCTTGTTTAACCGCTTACAGACCATCACCAGCATCCGCAAGGCAAAGAACAACTATCAGATAGCCCGTGAGAACTATGAGCAGAAGCAACTCGAACTTGAAAAGCTCGCTCGTGAAGCCTGGCAGGACTGGCAAGTCAATCTTAAACAAACTGAGCAGATGCTAAAGAAAGTTGAAGCCGACAGCCTGACCTATCATTTGACACGTCGCCAATTCGAGGAAGGACTCTCGACGGCCATCGACCTGCACACCACTTCCTCACAACTGCTGAAGTCGAAAGCCACCCTGTTGCAATGTCAACTGATGGCGATGGTAAAAGAACAATTAGTAAGATATTATAACGGACAGACGATATGGACAGAATAATCGAAAAGACAAAGACTCAACGGTTGAAGAAGTATTGGCCGTATGCGGCAGGTGGCAGCTTGCTGCTGGTGATGTTGTGCTGGCTTGTATTCGGCAATCATGCCTCGACGCTGAAAGTTAATGCCGATGACCTGACCATGAGCGAGGTGACAAAAGCAGAGTTCAAGGACTATGTACGTACTAACGGACAGGTGCTGCCCATCCAGGTGGTGCAGATCTCGCCAGAAGAAGGCGGCATCGTGATGGAGAAAGTGGTCGAAGAAGGTACACACGTCAAAAAGGGCGATGTCATTGTACGACTGAGCAACTCGAACCTCGACCTGCAGATACTCAATGCAGAAGCAGAACTGGCAGAGAAGCAGAACCTGCTTCGTAACACGCAGGTAGCCATGCAACAAGACCGTCTGAACAACCAGACGGAGCAGGCACAGCTAGATATGGATACCCAGCGAAAGCAGCGCACCTTTGAACAGAATCGTCGGCTCTATCAGGAGAAGCTCATCAGTCGTGAGGATTATCTGCAGTCGCAGGAGGACTACCAGCTTTCTGCCAAAAAGCGCTCTTTGGTTTCGAAGCGCCTGAAACAGGACTCCATCTATCGTAGCGTGCAGATGGACCAGATGGAGGATAACCTGCAGAACATGCGTAAGAACGTGGTACTCGTTCGCCAGCGTAAGGACAAGCTCGAAGTGCGCTCAGCCATCGATGGCGAACTGGGTCTCCTCGATGTGGAGTTGGGACAGAGCATCCAGCCTGGCCAGAAGATAGGACAGCTGAACGATCTCAGCGACTATAAGGTGCAGGCACAGATTGATGAGCATTATGTCGACCGTGTGCGCCAAGGCCTTACCGCCACCTTTACACGTGGCGACAAGCAATACCAGCTTCAGGTGCGCAAGGTCTATCCAGAGGTTCGCGAGGGCAAGTTCCGTTGCGACTTCGTCTTCCGTGGGGAGCGTCCTGAGAACATCCGCACGGGTCAGACCTACTACATCGACCTCGAACTGGGTCAGCCCGAGCAAGCCATCCTCATTCCTCGTGGCACCTTCTTCCAAACCACAGGCGGACAGTGGATTTTCGTCCTCGACAAGAGCGGCTCAAAAGCCTATCGCCGCAACATCCGCATAGGCCGTCAGAATCCGCAATACTACGAAGTACTGGAAGGCCTGGAACCTGGCGAGCGTGTCGTCACCAGCGGCTACGAGGCATTTAAAGATAATGAAGTGTTAGTGATGAAGTAGGAGAAATAAAGCCTTAGACGCAATAAAATAAAGTGGTGAAGCGTTTAACACATAAAACAGTAATCAATATAATCGAGAAAAACATGATGAGAAAGATTTTCTTTGCGTTGCTGGCTGCCCTGACCTTCGCAGCGTGTAGTAGCGACCCTGTGTTTCACGGCATGACGACGAAGCAAAAAGAAGACTACGCCAAAGCCATCGCCGGCGAATATAAGGGTACCTACGTCATCATCTATAATGATGGTGGCAGCGACACCAAAGCCGGCAAGGTAGAGGGAGCGCAGATGACAGTCACAGACCTGACGATGCACGCTGTCTGTTTCCACGACTACCCTGTGAGCCAGCTCTCGAACGTAGTGGCAGACCGAGCTTTGGCAGAGGCGCTGGCCAGTGCCCCCAATGTAGACTTTCTGGCCGACTATCGTTTCTATGACATGCAGGACAATGGCGACGTCAACTGGGGCTTCGAACCTGCTGCCATTCCGCTCACACTCCATTATGGCGGTGCCGCTCACCACTTGGTGCTGAAACTGAACTTCAAAACCTTTATACTTCTGTCGAAAGCTAACATAGATACCGGCAAGCCGTTTGCCAATCAGAGCGTATTCCAGTTTACTGTCGAAGGCATCTACGAAGGCGACACCCTGTTACAAACTCTCGACGACATCTGGCAGGAGAGCGAGCGCGAGTTCCTGACCTACTTCCAGCTCAACGAAGGATAGGGTGTCAAAGAATCATACACCGTACCGTCTAATAATTAGACAATCTGCTTCCGCCAGGGCATTGAGCCTTGGCGGATTCGTTTTATTGCCGTACTTTTGCAAATAAAAAAAGAGGAATCGTATGAAGACTATCATCAGAAACTTTACATCCATGTTCCGCAAGTTTGTGTCGGCAAGCTTGCTGAATCTGCTGGGCCTGAGCCTGGCCTATGCCTCGTTCTTTGTCATCATGACGCAGGTCAGCTACGACCTGGGCTATAACAAGAGTTTTACGGAGCACGAGAAGCTGTTCCGCCTGACATTGAAGTTAGGGCCCGGCATGGAGGACTATGGTGTGACGCTGCCCCGTCCGTTGGTGGAGCAGATGGCGGCAGCATCGCCGCATATCAAGGGCTATGGCATCGAGCAGGGCTGGACCAACTTCGACCAATATATGGTGGGCGATCAGGAATATTCGCTGAATCAAGTGTTCGGCATTCACGACTTTATGAGCGTTTTCAAGCCGACCGTCATTTGTGGTGATTTGAAGGGCTTAAACCAGTTGCCTAATATCGTGCTGCCGCGTTCGGAAGCGATGCGCATCTTTGGCACTGCCAATGCGGTGGGCAAGACCCTAAAATACAAATGGGTGGATGATTGGATCTTCAATGTGTGTGCCGTGATAGAAGACTTGGATCTTCAATGTGTGTGCCGTGATAGAAGACTATCCGGAAAACAACTTCCTGCACGGCATCAGCTTCAGGGGTATCAATGACAACGAAGGCAATTACCGCAACTGGAACTATCAGGCTTATATCCGTGTGGACGATGTGGCCAACCTGCCGAATGTTATTACCGCCATGCGCCAGAAGGCCGTCGAGGTGTTCAAGAATGACCTCAACATGACGACCCAAGAAGAGGAGGAAGCCCTGCAGGTGGTGTTGACGCCGATAGCCGATACCCATTTCGCGAAAGACCTCAGCAAGGATTCGCCCAACATCAAGTCGGTCAGCAGGAGTTCCGTGTATCTGCTCATCTGCTTCTCGCTGCTCATCGTCGTGATAGCCGCCGTCAACTTCATGAACTTCACCCTGGCCGAGACTCCGCTGCGCATCCGCAGTATCAACACGCAGAAAGTGCTGGGCGCATCGACGGCCAGTCTGCGCGGCAGTCTGCTGGCCGAGGCCGTCATCATCAGCCTGTTCGCATTCGTGGTGGCAATGGCGATGGTGTATGTGGCTCACGACTTAGGCTTGCAGGAGCTAGTGCAGGGCAGTATCCTGTTGCAGGATAACCTGTGGCTGGTAGGCGTCACCCTGCTCATCAGCATCGTGGTGGGACTGTTGGCCGGGGCCTATCCGTCGTACTATGTCACGTCCTTCCCGCCGGCCTTGGTGTTGAAAGGCTCGTTCGGCCTGTCGCCCAAAGGTCGCGTTCTGCGCACCTCGCTCATCTGCCTGCAATTCGTCGTGTCGTTCATGCTGGTCATCGGCGTGGGCATCATGTATCTGCAGAGCTACCTCATCTTCCATACCGACTACGGCTTCGACAAGGACGAAGTGATGGTGGTGCCGACAGCGCCCGACACGCGCAATCATGCCGATGCCATCGATGCC
>CACXUV010000016.1 GCA_902770845.1 uncultured Prevotellaceae bacterium | reverse complement strand
ATCTAAAAATGTTGTTGCTTCGCAATCCGTCAATAGATCCAGCCATGATGGGATTCCCGTCTAATTGGCGACAGGAACCCCTTTGGCAGTTATAGAGTAGACAGAATGATAAAAGTTCAGCAGACCTCATTGCTTTTGACGATTCTGGGGTTACGGATAAGAAACCTAACTACTTCTTTATTCCTCCCAAAATTGCATTCAGCCCAAAACTGAACATTCTCATATTTCCCCGTCTTGCCTTTTATTTACGCGCTTTCTGCGTAAATCTTCCGAAAAGCGTTGATATATTCAACCTTTTTTCGTAACTTTGCGTGCCAGAAACGGGCACACAACACGAAAAGGACGATGAACGAACTGAAACGCGACTACATGCGCTACCTGAAGCTGCAACGGGGCATGACGGCCAACACCATCGATGCCTACGGACGCGACGTTGACAAGCTGCTGGCCTTCCTGCAGGGCGAGGGCCTGCGGCCGGAAGACACCCAGCTGGCCGACCTGCAGCACTTTGCCGCCGGACTGCACGACATTGGCATCGGGCCACGGTCGCAGTGCCGCATACTGAGCGGCGTGAGGTCGTTCTTCCGCTTCATGGCCATCGACGGGCGCATTGAGCAAGACCCCAGCGAACTGCTGGAGAGCCCCGTGCTGGGACAGCACCTGCCGGAATACCTGACGCCGCAGGAGGTGGACATGCTGGAAGACTCTATAGACCTGTCGGTGGCCGAGGGGCAGCGCAACCGCGCCATCATCGAGGTGCTCTTCTCCTGCGGACTGCGCGTGAGCGAACTGGTGCAGCTGCGGCTTTCGAACCTGTTCGAGGAGGAGCAGTTCGTGCGCATCATGGGCAAGGGCAACAAGGAACGGCTGGTGCCCATCTCGCCCCGCGCCCTGCACGAGCTGCAGCTGTGGTTCATCGACCGCAACCAGCTGAAGATAAAGCCGGGCGAGGAAGACTATGTGTTTCTGAACCGGCGCGGACACCACCTGACGCGCACCATGATCCTGATCATGCTGAAGCGACAGGCCGAACAGGCCGGCATTCTGAAGACCATCTCGCCCCACACGCTGCGCCACTCGTTTGCCACGGCACTGCTCGAGGGTGGGGCCGACCTGCGCGTGATTCAGGCCCTGCTGGGCCACGAGAGCATTGGCACCACCGAAATATATACGCACGTGACCAGCCAGTCGCTGCGGCAGACAGTGCTGCAACACCACCCGCGCAACCTGCGCTATCAGGCCACACACAACACTCAGGACAGCTGAAAAAACAAGGCATCGACGTTTTTCACAGCTAAGCACGGCATGCCATCTTCTATTTTCCGGCGAAAAACATGGCGGTGTAAAGAAAATGTTGTAATTTTGCACGCAAAATACTGTTTTAAAAAAAGGATAAAGTATGACTGCAGAAACAAAGCACACAACTCCGTCGGCTGTGATGGAGGTAAAAGAAGAAAAGAGGGTGAACCCAACATGGGAGGCTTTCGGGAAGTACAAAGGGGCTTTCACAATTATCGATCCATCTATCCTGGATTGAAATGAGATACCTTCTTGATACTAACGTTTTCATATATGCGGCAATCGACAGAGACTCGCTTAGCCGTGATGTGAAAGCCATACTTGATGACTATGACAACACTTTCTGCATGAGTTCAGAGAGCGTCAAGGAGTTAATCGTTGGCTTTAATAACGGGAAAATTGTTTCGCGTTTCTGGGACAATGCTTCAAAAATGGTGAAAGATATTACCAACCGCTATTTCATACGCATTCTTCCCGTTGGCGAGGAACACATGGACACTTATGCCCATTTGCAACTGAATCTGGCGGAAGAGCATTACGACCCGTCCGACCATGTGATTATTGCCCATGCCATCACGAATCGCATGCCCTTGATTTCGAGTGACGCAAAGTTCAAATTCTACGTAAACCAAGGACTCGAATTGATATTCAACGAAAAATAAATACCCAAAACATAAAGTAATCATGACACTGAGAAAATTTTTTGTGGCAGCACTGATGCTGCTTGCAGGCAGCACCGCCACCATGGCACAGATGCAAATGCCACCCATCCCCGTTGACCCCGACGTGCGCACAGGCAAACTGGACAACGGACTGACCTACTACATCCGCCACAACGCATGGCCCGAACAGCGCGCCGAGTTCTATATCGCACAGCGCGTGGGCTCCATCCAGGAAAACGACGACCAGCGCGGACTGGCCCACTTCCTGGAACACATGTGCTTCAACGGAACGGAACACTTCCCCGGCAACGACATCGTGAAGTGGTGCGAAACCATCGGCGTGAAGTTCGGACGCGACCTGAACGCCTACACCTCAATCGACCAGACGGTCTACAACATCTCGAACGTGCCCACCACGCGCGAGGGCATCGTGGACTCGTGTCTGCTCATCCTGCACGACTGGGCCGACGGACTGCTGCTGCAACCGGAAGAGATAGACAAGGAGCGTGGCGTCATTCACGAAGAGTGGCGACTGCGCACCAGCGCACAGATGCGCATGCTGGAGCGCGACCTGCCACAGCTCTATCCCGGCTCGAAGTATGGTCACCGCATGCCCATCGGACTGATGGAGATTGTGGACAACTTCAAGCCCGAGGTGCTGCGAGCCTACTATGAAAAGTGGTACAGACCCGACAACCAGGCCATCCTGGTGGTGGGCGACGTAGACGTGGACCGCGTGGAGCAGAAGATAAAAGACCTCTTTGCCGCCATCAAGATGCCGCAGAATCCCGCACCCGTGGTGACAGAGCCCGTGCCCGACAACGTGCAGCCCATCATCGTGGTGGACAAGGACAAGGAGATGCAGTACAGCATCGTGGAACTGATGTTCAAGAGCGACCCCATACCCGACGAGGTGAAGTCGTCGATGGAGTATCTCGTCGTGGACTTCCTGAAGAATGCCGCACTGGGCATGCTCAACGACCGACTGAACGAGCTGGCACAGAAGCCCGACTGCCCCTTCCTGCAAGGCTCGGCCGGCTATGGCCGCTACCTGCTGTCGAAGAGCAAGGACGCCTTCGAAATCAGTGCCCTGCCCAAGGAGGGCATGACCGAACAGGCCATCAGCGCCGTGTTCACCGAGGCTCGCCGCGCCATGCAGTTTGGATTCACCGCCACGGAGTATCAGCGCTACAAGCAAAACTTCATGAGCCAGCTGGACAAGCAGTACTCCAACAAGGACAAGCGCTACAACTCGCAGTTCGTGAAGCAATACGTGAACCACTACCTGGACAACGACCCCATTCCGTCGCTCGACTTCTACTATGAAAACATGAAGCAGCTGGTGCCCATGATGCCCGTGGAGGCCGTGAACCAGGTGATGCAGCAGCTCATGGCCGACAACGACTCGAACATGGTGGTGCTGAACATGAACCAGGAAAAGGAGGGCGCCGTATACCCCACCGAACAGAGCCTGAAGCAGGCCATTGACCAGGCACGCGTACAGAAGCTGGAAGCATACGTGGACAACGTGAAGAACGAACCCCTGATCACCAACATGCCCAAGGCCGGTAAGATCGTGAAAGAGGTGGCCGGAAAGAAGTTCGACTACAAGGAACTGACGCTCTCCAACGGCGCCACCGTGGTGCTGAAGCAGACCGACCTGAAGAAGGATCAGGTCATCATTGCCGGAGAAGGCTTTGGCGGCTCGTCGCTCTATGGTGAGAAAGACTTTGCCAACATCAAGTTCTTCGACGATGTGGTGGAAGCCAGCGGACTGGGCAACTTCTCACACACCGAACTGGAGAAGGCTCTGGCAGGAAAGATTGCCAGCGCCAGCATGATGCTCGGCACTGACAGGGCCAACATCACGGGCTCGTCGACCCCCAACGACGTAGAGACCATGCTGCAACTTGTTTACCTCTACTTCACCAAGATCAACAAGGACCAGGAGTCGTTCGAAAACACCATGAAGACCACAGAGCTCATGCTGAAGAACAAGCTGCTGCAGCCTGAAGCCGTGTTCAGCGACTCGCTCACGCTCACCCTGCAGAACCACTCAAAGCGCTTCGCTCCTGCCTACGTGGACGACCTGAAGAACGTGAACTATGACCGCATTCTCGAAATGGCGAAGGAGCAGACCAGCAACGCTGCTGCCTTCACCTTCACCATCATCGGCAACTACGATGAGGCTAAGCTGCGCCCGCTCATCGAGCAGTATCTGGCTTCGCTGCCCGGCGATGCCAAGACCGTGAAGAAGGGTAAGGACGTGGAGGATTCGTTCAAGGGCGAGGTGAAGAACAACTTCAAGCGCAAGATGGAGACTCCGAAGGCCATCGCCGTGATGGTGTGGAAGAACGAGAAAATGAAGTACACGCTCGAGAACAGCATACGCGCCTCGATGGTAGGACAGATTCTCACCATGCTCTACACCGAAAAAATTCGCGAGGAGGCCAGTGCCGCCTACTCAGTGATGGCACAGGCCGGACTCTCTCGCGACGACTACCGCACCGTGGCCAACGTGCTGGTGTATTGCCCCATGAAGCCGGAGAAGGGCGACGTGGCCGTGAAAATCATGGATGAGGAGGTGCAGAACCTCACCAAGAACGTGGACGCCGAAAAGCTGGCCAAGGTGAAGGAGTACATGCTGAAGAACATTGACGACCAGGCCAAGACCAACAACTTCTGGATTCGCCAGATTGGCCGTCTGCGCGACTACGGCGTGGATTTCTACACCGACTACAAGAAGACCGTGGAGGCTCAGACACCCGAAAGCATCATGACCTTCATGAAGGAACTGCTGAAGAACGGCGACCGTGCAGAAATCATCATGATGCCCGAAAAATAGGAAGTCGTTCAACAAAATACAAGAAAAACGGAGCATTTCGAAAAAAATGTTCCGTTTTTCTTTGCAGTTCTGTTTCTTTTACATATCTTTGCAACGTAATACTTAAAATTACTTTTTTTATTAATTATCAAATTTCAAATCGTATGAAGAAATTTTTTGCTGTTATTTGCATGATGCTCATGAGCACTGCAATGTTTGCACAGGCTGGCAGGATTGGTGCAGGTATCAATCTGGGTTATGGTCTCTCCAGCGACTACAAGACCTTCGGTGCAGGCGCAAAATTTCAGTATGAGTTTGTCGAAAACGTTCGCGCTGAACTGGCAGGCAACTACTGGTTCCCGAAAGACGACTCTGCCGTACTCGACTTCGACCTGAACTTCCAGTACCTGATTGGTATTGCCGACGGTTGGAATGTTTATCCCGTGGCAGGCTTGAGCTTGATCGACATGATGATTACTGGCGACACCAAGGATGCTGCGAAGGCTTTCGGTGCTGATACCAACAAGATGGTGATTGGCTTCAACGCGGGTGTTGGTACTGAATACTATCTGACCGACAATCTCAAGGCCAACCTGGATATCAAGTACCAGTATGGCAAAAAGGATGGTTGGAAACTCGACTGGATTCCCATCCAGCTCGGTCTTGTTTACAGCTTCTAAGCAAGAACACATTCATTCTTCCAATAAAAAAGACGCATTCCTGCACCACGTGGCTCGCAGGAATGCGTCTTTTTTTTGTGTACCAATATATTCCATGAAAGGATAAAAAAAACATGAGTTCCCGTGCAGTCTTTTCCGTTATAAGCATACATTGAATATAGAAACATGATGCTTTCGATGGAGATAACAAAGCTGATAGAACAGTGCAGACAGGGTGACGCGGATGCACTCGGAGAACTGTACAAGGCATACGCCCGACAAATGAGGGGCGTGTGCCGGCGCTACATCAGCGACGAGCAAACGGTGGACGATGTGCTGCACGACGCCTTCGTGATTATCTTCACGTCGTTTGACAGGCTGCGCAATGCACAGCGGGCCGAGGCTTGGATGATGGCCATCACAAGAAATGTGGCAGCCAAGTGCAAGAACCATCTGGAAGCACTGCCGACAGTTTCGCTCGACAGGATGAACGACACGGCAACAGACTCTTCTCTGGCTGCCGACGAAGACATGGAAAAAGACGTGAGAGGGGTGCCGCTGAGCGAGGTGATGAAAATGATTGACAAACTGCCTGAGGGCTACGGGCAGGTGTTCCGACTGTCGGTGTTCGAAGGAATGTCGCACAAGGAAATTGCCAACATGCTGGGCATCGAGCCACATTCATCGTCGTCGCAACTGGCACGGGCAAAGAAAATGCTCCGAAAGATGATGCAGCAGTACTGGGCTGCCGTGCTGCTGTTGCTGCTCGCGCCCGTTACGTTTCTTCTGTTCAGGAAGAGCCCTGCCGTCAAAGAAGAGAAACCTGTTGCAGCAAAGCAGAACGAAGAGCCGGGAGAGCATCAGCCCGCGCCGGAAGCAACGCAAACCAAGACTGAGCCAATGACTGCTCAACAACCCAGACGGTATGTGACAGTCGACACCACGGACAAGCTGCAAAACTACATTGCACAGATTGTAGACTCCATCACGACCGACACATCAGGAAACATGGTTGCACAAGAGCAGACCACAAACGACACGGTTGCTGCAGACACGACGGAACATCTGCAAAGACCGGTGCTGCAACATGACAACATAGTCCACCTGAGCCTCAACAAGCCTGGCACAGGAGTGAGAAACAGACAAAGGTGGGCCGCAGAACTGGCGTACGCCGGGGGCTTTGCTGAACAGAACGCTAATCGTCCCTTCGGCTTCACGGAAACACCGCTGATAAGTCCGACAGGTGAGCCACCATCGCCCGTGACATTCAGGAACTGGAGCGACTATGCTGCTTACTTGTCTGAACTTCCCGACGACATCACCTCTCACACCCGCAGCATCATCATGAACATTGCACTGAACAACGTCGGCCTGCCTGGCAATGATGAGATTGTGCGCACAAGCCACCACCACATGCCCGTCACCTGGTCGCTGGCTCTGCGGCATCAGCTGACGGACTGCCTGGGACTGGAATCCGGACTCAGCTACAGCCGACTGAGCTCTGACTTTGAACTGGGAACAAACGGAAACACCATCAGCGACCAGCAAGTCATTCACTACGTGGGCATTCCGATGAAGGGAATTTATAATATGTATGAAGGAAAACTGTGGGGCCTCTACGGCTGTCTGGGACTGACAACCGAAATACCCGTGCATTCCTCCCTTCACACCAACTACTTTGTGAACGGCCAGTATAAAGCCGGCCAAAAGACCACACTCAGCGCACCATGGCAACTCTCCACCACCGCAGGGCTGGGGCTGCAACTGCACCTGACGCCCAACGTAGGATTCTTCGTGGAGCCAAGCCTGCAATATTTCTTCCCAACACAAAGCCACATCGAGAGCTACCGCACGGAGCATCCGCTGACCTTCTCACTGCCACTGGGCATCAGATTCACGTGGTGATTTCATATTTTTCCTTGCCGGAATGCACTATAATTCAAAATAAAATTATACCTTTGCCTCAAATAGAAGAATAATAGACATAGAGAAATAAGAAATAGGAGGACTGAATTATGTGCAAGATGAAAGACGTTAGCGTGGGAATCAAGGACATGGATTTCAAGACATATCGCGGAAAAATGGTAGTGCGCCTGACCGACGGCCGTACGGTTATCGTGCCCGTGTCGTTCTTTCCGGACATCAAGCAGATGCCCGTCAAGGAACGCGAAAAGTGGATGGTGCTCGACGACCAGTATTTCACGTTTGAGAACATGACGCGCGTTTATTCTGTGCTCGACTTGCTGAAAGTTGCCTGAAAGCAGACTTTTTTAGTGATAATCACTTGCTCCATGCAGTCTTTGGTTGCAGTTTCAGACTATATAGACAGAAACTGCAACCAATTTTATGTATTCAATTTATGATTATGCCTACAACGGGCTACTATATCTGAACAACATCGTGCGGCCACGCCACAAGCAACTGTCGCAACTGATGATCTACTCAACAACAGCGTGCCAGTCGCGCTGCAAGCATTGCAACATTTGGCAGAAGCCTGCGGAACAACTGTCGCTCGACGACATCAAACGAATCATGCAGAGCCGATGCGTGACCAAACGGACCACCGTGGGCTTGGAGGGCGGCGAGTTCGTTCTTCATCCGCAAGCAACGGAAATCATGGCGTGGTTCCGGGAACATCACCCCAACTACACACTGCTGTCAAACGGTCTGGCGCCACGCCGCGTCATCGATGCGGTGCGCCGCTATCAACCCCGCCACCTGTACGTCTCGCTCGACGGTGACCGCGACACTTACCAGCGCATGAGAGGCTGCAACGGTTATGACAAGGTGATTCAGGTAGTCGAGACGCTGAAGAATGAGGTGCCGCTGTCGCTGATGTTCTGTCTGTCGCCGTGGAACTCGTTCGACGACATGGACTTTGTCATCGACGTGGCCAAACGCTATGAAGTGGATGTGAGGATTGGAATTTATGGGACAATGGCGTTTTTCAACACCACGAGCGAACTGCTGAAGGCATCAAACTTCGTAAAGCAGATTCCGGCAAGCATTCATCAAACGCAAGAGAACTTCGATTTTGTGGCCCTCTACGACCAATGGCGCAATGGCCATCTTCGGCTGCGCTGCCAAAGCATCATGAGCAGTCTTGTCGTTCACAGCAATGGCGACGTGCCGCTGTGCCAGAACCTCGACACGGTGCTTGGCAACATTCACCAGCAGTCGCTCGACGTGATTTTCAACAGTCGCCGGTCGTGCCGCACGCAATGCCAGTATTCCAAGGACTGCAACGGCTGCTGGATTAACTTCCATCGCAAGTATGACATTATTCTTCTGCGCAACATAGAGCGACTTTTGCCCAAACAGCTCATTGAGAAATTCTATGGCCCATACCAATGGACTCAGGACCCACGCACCACTTATCGACAGTATTTCAGGAATTTATGATAACACAACTGATCAACCGATACAAACGGCTCAGGACTGCAGCAGGTCTTGCCCAAACGTACCAATATTCTTATGCCTTCGTTGGCATGGGCCAACACTCGCTGGTCAATCTCTATCCCGTGCTTCACTACCTGGGCGTGCCATTGAAGCGCGTGTGCGTCACGTCGGAACGAAAAGCACGATTGATAAGAAGAAAGCATCCTCATGTCATGACAACAACCTCGCTTGGCGACATCCTCAACGACGAGACGGTCAAAGGGGTGTTTGTGTCTGCCTCGCCTTCAGCTCATTTCTCCATCGCCTCGCAGGTCTTGAAAAGCGGAAAGTCGTTGTTCATCGAAAAGCCTCCCTGCCAGACGCTGCAGGAACTTGACGCGCTCATTGAGCTGCAGAAACTTCAAGGGGACACAGCGGTTGCCATGGTGGGACTTCAGAAACGGTATGCCCCCGCCGTGCAGATTCTTCGGAAACGGCTTCGCAAAGAACGGCTTGCCAATTACGATCTGCACTACCTCACAGGAGGCTACCCTGAGGGCGATGCACTGCTCGACTTGTTCATTCATCCGATTGACCTCGCAGCCTTTCTTTTCGGCAAGCCCACAATCCTTGCCTGCCAGCAGATTGCCCATGACTCCTGCATCCTCATGCTTCGACACCCCCACGTCGTTGGCACCCTTGAACTCTCCACCGCCTACAGCTGGACTGCTGCGGAAGAAACGCTCAAGGTGTGCACAGCAAATGGCACCTACAAGCTTTCAAAGATGGAAACGCTCACGTTTGAGCCGAAACATCCCACCGTTCTGGGCATTCCTTCTGAAAAGATTCTGCACAGCCGCAAGTCAATCGTGTTCCTCTACGACCGCAGCGACTTCGCTCCCACGCTGCTCAACAACCAAATCTATTCGCAAGGCTACTTCCATGAAGTTCAAGCCTTCGTCAGTGCCGTGGAGGGCCATTGCAACAACATCCTGACAAGCATGGACTCTGTGAAAAATGTCTATGAGACCCTTACACAAATGCAACAGCTAAAAGGGTAATAATCAGAAATATAAAAAACAATCACAAAGTCAAGGAAAGGCACACAAGAGCTAAGAAACTTCCATAAATATTTGGGCATCTCGGGCAAATGCACTAACTTTGCACCCGATGAAGAGCCCCCATGCAGCACGGCTCGGAGGAAGTTCTCCAAATAATCTTATTTACATTATCTAATATTTTATGTCATATTTCTTTTCATCAGAATCGGTTTCCGAAGGCCATCCCGACAAAGTGGCCGACCAAATAAGCGATGCACTGCTGGATCAGTTCCTGGCCTACGACTCCAAAGCCCGTTGCGCCATAGAATCGTTTGTAACCACCGGACAGGTGGTGATCATGGGTGAGGTGCGCAGCGATGTGTACATCGACCTGCAGACCATTGCACGCAAGACCATCAAGCGCATTGGCTACACCAAGGCCGAATATCAGTTCGACGGCGACTCATGCGGCATACTGACGGCCATTCATGAGCAAAGCGCCGACATCAGCAGGGGCGTTGACAAGACCTCAGCCAACACCTCCGAAGAGGAAGACCTGCAACAGGGTGCCGGCGATCAGGGCATGATGTTTGGCTATGCCTCGAACGAAACAGAATCGTACATGCCTGTTTCGCTCGACCTGGCCCACCTGATCATGCGCACGCTGGCCGACATACGCAAGGAAGGCAAGGAAATGACCTATCTGCGCCCCGACGCCAAGAGCCAGGTGACGGTGCAGTACAGCGACGAGGGCATACCCGAACGCATTGACACCATCGTGGTGTCGACACAGCACGACGAGTTTGATGAAGACGAGGCCATGCTGGCACGCATCAAGGACGATGTGATCAATATTCTGATTCCACGCGTGAAACAGCAGATTCACTCGCAGAAGGTGCTTGACCTCTTTGGTCTGGACATCAAATACTACGTGAACCCCACGGGCAAGTTTGTCATTGGCGGACCTCACGGCGACACGGGGCTGACGGGACGCAAAATCATCGTCGACACCTACGGAGGCAAGGGTGCCCACGGCGGCGGTGCCTTCTCGGGCAAGGACTCGAGCAAGGTGGATCGCTCGGCTGCCTATGCCGCACGCCACATTGCCAAGAACATGGTGGCAGCCGGCGTGGCCGACGAAATACTGGTGCAGGTGAGCTACGCCATTGGCATGGCCGAGCCCATGAACATCTATGTGAACACCTACGGCCGCAGCCACGTGGAAATGAGCGACGGAGAGATTGCCAGGAAGATAGAAAAGCTGTTCGACCTGCGCCCCAAAGCCATTGAGCAAACGCTGAAGCTGCGCCAGCCCATGTATCTGGAAACAGCTGCCTATGGCCACATGGGCCGCAAGAACGAGACGGTAAGGAAAACCTTTACCAGCCACTACCACGAAACAAAGACCATCGACGTGGAGCTCTTCACCTGGGAGAAACTGGACCGTGTGGACGACATTCGGCGGGAGTTTGGTCTTTGATTGCAGCGTTTGGAGGCGAAGAAACTATGCCGCAAGACTCTCTCTACGTAAACCCCTTGGCAGGCTTGCAGCCCATTGACGAGCTGATTATCGATGCGCCGGTCAGCGCTTCGTACAGGCCCACCACGGCCTACCACGTGCTGCGCAGTCTGCCTGCAGATGCCACACCGGCTCAGCAAGACTCGGCTGTGCAGGCATGGCTGGGCGAGGTGAGCATCCGCTACAGTGAGATGCCCGAAACACTCCACCTGCCCGGACACGAACCAGGAAAGAGCTTGCTGGAAGTGAACATTCCGCAGTACTACCGTGAGACTTTCTTTTCGAACGACACCATGTTTCATGCCGAAATAGAAAACACACCGGTAGGGGTGATTGGTGCACCCATTCCCTACACCATCCGTGGCGACAACATGTTCACGGGCTTGCTGCTGCTCTGCTTCATGGTGCTGGTCGTGTCGCTCTCGCAGGCACGTCACTTCATCGTTCGCCAGCTAAGAAACTTCTTCTTCCTGCAACACAACGACGACAACATCAGCGAAACATCGACCGAACTGCGCATCCAGCTGTTCCTTGTGGCACTGACCAGCCTGCTGATGGCCATCAGTTGCTATCAGTTCACCACCGACTTTGTGGCCCAGACCTTTGTGCTCGACAACGACTACCAGCTGGTGGGGCTGTTCTTTGGGGTGTTCCTGGCCTATTTTGTACTGAAATATGCACTCTATGCAATGGTGGGGGCGGTGTTCTTCAGCAGCAAGCAAAACATGCTGTGGATGAAGCAGCAACTGTTTATCACATCCATACAGGGCGTGCTGCTTTTTCCCATTGTGGCATTGCTCATCTATTTCGAATTATCGTTCCAAAAAGCAGTTTTTTATTTCGTTTTTGTCTTCATTCTTACTAAATTTCTAACGATTTACAAGTGTTGGAGCATCTTTTTCCGACAAAATGGCGTTTTTCTGCAAATTTTTTTGTACTTTTGCGCCCTTGAAATCGTACCCCTGCTGGGTTTAGCCGGTGGTTTGTGGGGGTTGATAGAGCAACTAAAGATAAACTTTTAGGACAAAAAAGAGAGAAATGATAAAAAAAATTTTGGTTTCGCAACCGAAGCCCACGAGCGAAAAGTCGCCCTACTATGACATTGCCGAGCGGTTCGGTGTGGAATTGGTGTTCCGTCCCTTCATCAAGGTAGAAGGAATCAGTACGAAGGAGTTTCGCACACAGAAGGTGAGCATCCTTGACTACACCGCCATCGTCTTCACTTCGCGTCATGCCATCGACCACTTCTTCACCTTGGCCAAGGAACTGCGGGTCAATATTCCTGAAGACATGAAATACTTTTGTGTCACCGAGACCATTGCTCTCTACATCCAGAAATACGTGCAGTACCGCAAGCGCAAGGTGTTCTTCGGCAGCACGGGCCGTGTAGACGACCTGCTGCCCACCATGGTGAAACACAAGACCGAACGCTATCTGGTGCCCATGAGCGACGTTCACAACGACTCGCTCACCAAGTTGCTCGACTCGAAGAAACTGCAGCACAAGGAGTGCGTGATGTATAAGACCGTGAGCAACGACTTTACCGAAGAGGAAATCAAGACGTTCGACTACGACATGCTCATCTTCTTCAGCCCCTCGGGCATCGAGTCGCTCACCAAGAACTTCCCCAACTTTGAGCAAGGCAACATTGCCATTGGCACCTTTGGCCCCGCTACGGCCAAGGCTGTGGCCGATGCCGGACTGAGACTGGACCTGGAAGCTCCCACTGAGAAGTATCCCTCCATGACAGGAGCCCTGCAACACTTTTTGCTGATGCAGGAAGACTGATTCTTGTTGCAGGAAGAACAATCGCTTTATATATATAATAAGGTGGAACAACCACGTGCCACATTTCCCAAACGGGAGCGCATGGTGAGCCAGAAGCTCATCGACCTGCTCTTTCTGGGAGGGCAAAGCCAGTCAATGGGTGCCTTCCCACTGAGGGCCGTGTGCCATGTAAGGCCACGCACCGAGGGAGCCGAGCCATTGCAACTGCTCATCAGTGTGCCCAAGAAAAGACTGAAGCACGCCGTAGACCGCAATCGGGTGAAGCGCCAGGTGCGCGAGGCTTTCCGCCACAACAAACTGCTGCTGGCCCAAACATTGCCTGCCGACAAAGCCCTGTTGCTGGCCTTTGTGTGGCAAGCCGACACGCTATTCAGCTCTCATGTTGTTGAAGCCAGGGTAACGAAACTGCTGAAGCGTGTGGCCCAACAGCTGGAGTCATGAAACAACTGTGGCACTACCTTTGCTGGCCACTGAAGTGGCTGCTGCTGTTGCCGATATTGTTCTATCAGCAATTCATCACCCCCTTTACACCACCTTCCTGCCGTTTCACCCCCACCTGCTCCCAATATGCCCGCGAAGCCATCATGAAGCATGGCCCCTTCAAAGGTCTGGCCCTGGCCGTGTGGCGCATCCTGCGCTGCAACCCATGGGGCGGTTCGGGCTACGATCCTGTGCCTTGAGGCAAAAAATGTAGTTATCATTAAACCATCAGGGCGCTGCTGCGTCATTGAATACGTCATGATAAATAGAATTCTTTTTTCGCTGTTTCTTTTGCTATGTGGTGTCATCAGTGTGATGGCACAAGGACTGGTGCGCGGTCGTGTGCTCGACAAGCAGACCGATGAAGCCATGCAGTTTGTGAACATTCGTGTGACCGATGCCAGCGGCCAGCTGGCAGGAGGCACCATGACCGATGTGAAAGGTGCCTTTCAGGTGGGCAACCTGAAAAACGGGCAGTACACCCTGCAGGTGTCGTTTGTGGGCTACAAGACGATTACGCGCCGTTTCCAGGTCACTGCCCAGCAGCAGCGTGTTCACTTCAACGCGCTCTACATCAGCGAAGACAGCCACACACTGAGCGAAGTGCAGGTGAAGGGGCAGCGCTCGCAAATGAAACTGGAGGTAGACCGCAAGACATTCACGGTAGACGAGGTGCTGGCTGCGGCCGGAGGCAGCGTGAGCGACCTGCTTGAAAACATCCCCTCGATTGAAGTGACCACCGACGGCGAGATTTCCTTGCGCGGCAACAGCAGCGTCGAGGTGTGGATCAACGGCAAGGCCAGCGGCCTGACCAGCGACAACCGTGCCGAGATTCTGCAACAGATTCCTGCCGAGAGCATCGAACGCATTGAGGTGATCGACAACCCCTCGGCCAAATATTCGCCCGAAGGAACAGCCGGCATCATCAACATCATTCTGAAGCGCGACCGCCGTGCCGGCTATTATGGCAGCCTGCAAACGGGCGTGAACAACCAGAAAGGCTGGAACGTGGGGGGCAACATCAACTACACCAGCGGCTTGCTCGATGCCTTTGCCAACCTGGGCTACCGCAAGCGCCGGGGCAACGGCGGCAACATGAGCGACCAGCGCTATCGTGCAGGCGACGGAATGCCGTTCACCTCCTATCAGCAAAGCCAGGGCGACAACAACAACAACGGCGGTGGTCTCTTTGCACGAATGGGACTGACGCTGCACCTGGGACTGAACGACGACCTCTCGCTGTCGGGAATGACGATGCAGGGCAACCGCGAGAGCGACAACCTGACCACCTACGAATATGGCACTTACCTGCCCGACGGAAGCCCGCTGCCCGACAGGAACCTGCGCCGACAGACGTGGGGCGACGGCGACAACCACATGTATCATGCCGAACTGGGCTACATGCACAAGTTCAATGAGAACGGAACACACAAGCTGGACTTCTCGCTTTCGTTCAACAACTGGAAGAGCGACGGTTCAAACGAATACCTGAACGACACCACACGCCTGCTCTATGGCACCACGCTCACCTCTTACACCTACCAGTATCGGCCCATGAACCTGAACAACCGTTCTTGGGAGGCCAAGCTGGACTATGAGAACCAAATATCGGAGAACCTGAAAATCGAGGCTGGCTATAACGGACGCTTCTCACATGAGAACACACCACAGAGCAGTTTTGAGTACTATTCGCCTACAGGGCCAGCCCAGCGCCTCAGTCCTTCGTCCGACCTGCTCACCGAAGACCCCTACTTCTACAACCGCTTCATCTACGACACAGACATGCATGCACTCTACTTCACGGGCAACATGAAGTTTGGCCGCCTGGGAGTGATGGCCGGACTGCGCGGAGAATACTGGAAGGTGGACACAAGAAGCATTGACTACTACCAAACGGAGACTCCCTTCAAGAAAGACTATTTCCAGCTTTTCCCCTCGCTCTTCCTGAACTACAACCTCACGGAGACGGCCCAGCTGCAGCTGAACTACACGCGACGCTTGCGCCGTCCGTGGGGTGGACAGCTCAATTCGTTCAAGAACACACGCGATGCTTCGATGATAGAGTTTGGCAACCCGGAGCTGACACCAGAATACACCAACTCCTTCTCGCTGAACTTCCTGAAGACCTGGGAGGGCCACACACTCTCGGTGGGCACCTACTACCGCCCCACGACCGACGTGATGCAGCGCATACGCTATCAGGGAAGCTACAACGGACAGGACGTGATGTTCATGACCAACCTGAACGTGGCCAAGAGCCAGAGCGCTGGCATAGAGATTATTGGCAAGGACAAGCTGTGGAAAATCCTGGACCTCACCACCACACTCAATGGCTATTATTACAAGCTCGACGGCTTCTCGACCGTTGTAGAGGGACAGAACGTGACGGGCAAGGCCGACGAAAACTTTGCATGGGATGCCCGCCTGCTGGCGTCGGTCATCCTGCCCTACGACATCTCCGTGCAGGCCACGGGCAACTATCGCTCTCGCTCGGTCATCACCCAGGGCTATCGCAAGGCCAACGGCTCGCTCGACCTGGGACTGCGCAAGACGTTCTTCAACAAGACCATTGCCGTGGCACTGAACTGGCGCGACGTGTTCGACACACGCCATTTCGAGAACTACACCGAAGGCCCCACCTTCTGGCGACATCAGAAGAACTGGCGCGACCCGCGCATCAATCTGCAGCTGACGTGGAACTTTGGCAACATGACCCAGAAGAAGCGACCAGAACGCGAAGATGCACAGGGCAACAGCGAAGACGACTCGACCAACTTTGGCGGTTACGAGCAATAACGGCCCCGTTTAGTCTTTTTTTTAAAAGTATTAACACTGGATTGTGCTGCTTTTTGTTCAATTTGCACTATCTTTGCAGCTGGAACAAATCAAAAACAGCATGAATACAAACTATGAAATTCGCTTTGCCGCACATCCCGACGATGTGCGCCACTACGATACTGCTCGTTTGAGGCGCGACTTCCTGATAGAACGTCTTTTTGTGGCCGACGAGGTGCAGATGGTCTACTCCATGTACGACCGCATGGTGGTGGGTGGAGCCATGCCCGTGGCAGAACGGTTGCAGCTCGAGGCCATCGACCCACTGAAGGCACCCTTCTTCACCACCCGCCGCGAAGTGGGCATCTACAACGTGGGCGGTCCGGGCATCGTGAGCGTGGGCGACGAGGTGTTCGAGCTCGACTTCAAGGAAGCCCTCTACATTGGTCGGGGCGACCGCGACGTGTTCTTCGCTTCGAAGAACGCAGCCCAGCCAGCCCGTTTCTACTTCAATTCGGCCACTGCCCATGCCGCCTACCCCTGCCGCAAGGTCACCAAGAGCGATGCCGTTGTGGCCCACATGGGCAGTCTGGAAACGTCGAACGAGCGCAACATCAACAAAATGCTGGTCAACCAAGTGCTGCCCACCTGCCAGTTGCAGATGGGCATGACCGAACTGGCCCCTGGCAGTGTGTGGAACACCATGCCGGCCCATACCCACAACCGACGCATGGAAGCCTACTTCTACTTTGAACTGCCACAAGACCAGGCCGTGTGCCACTTCATGGGCGAGCCACAGGAAACGCGCCACATCTGGATGCGTGGCGAGCAGGCCGTGCTCAGTCCTGAGTGGAGCATACACAGCGCCGCCGCCACCCACAACTACACGTTCATTTGGGGCATGGCGGGAGAGAATCTCGACTACGGAGACCAAGACTTCACAGACTCGCTGCGCTGACCGGGCGGCTGGCCAACAGAACGGGAAAACAGAAAAAAAGAGAACATTCACATAAGTTTAACTAAACGGGGCAATGAACTCTTGTTCAGACCCCCACCCCCCTGAACCCAGGGGGAACATCTAACACAAATGGCAAACATTTTTTCATTAGAGGGTAAGAACGCCTGGATCACCGGCGCATCTTACGGCATTGGCTTCAACATTGCAAAGGCATTTGTTGCAGCAGGTATCAAAACCATTATCTTCAACGATATCAACGAGGCTGCCCTGGAGCGTGGCTTTGCCAACTACAAGGAGGCTGGCATTGAGAACGTGAAGGGCTACGTGTGCGACGTGACCGACGAGAAAGCCGTGAAAGCCCTGGTAGAGCAGATTCACAAGGAAGTGGGCCAGATAGACATTCTGGTGAACAACGCCGGCATCATCAAGCGCATTCCCATGCACGAGATGAAGCGCGAAGAGTTCCAGCAGGTCATCGACATCGACCTGGTGGGTCCGTTTATCTGCTCCAGCGCCGTCATCCCCGAAATGATGGAGCGCCGCGAGGGCAAGATCATCAACATCTGCTCCATGATGAGCGAACTGGGCCGCGAGACCGTTTCGGCCTACGCTGCTGCCAAGGGTGGCCTGAAGATGCTCACGCGCAACATCTGCTCTGAGTATGGCGAATACAACATTCAGTGCAACGGCATTGGCCCGGGCTACATTGCCACACCCCAGACCGCACCGCTGCGCGAGCGTCAGCCCGACGGCTCACGCCATCCGTTCGACTTGTTCATCTGCGCCAAGACGCCTGCAGGCCGCTGGCTCGATCCTTCCGAACTGGGTGGTCCCGCCGTGTTCCTGGCCTCTCATGCCAGCGATGCCGTCAACGGCCACGTGCTCTATGTCGACGGTGGCATCCTGGCCTACATTGGCAAGCAGCCCAAGTAAGGCACCTAAAAGCTTAGACACACCAAAGGACACCTGCCTTCGCTCGCGAAAGGCCGGTGTCCTTTCATTCTTTCTGTATGACCATGTTGCGCCTCCGACTGCCACTTCTTGCCGCTCTTTGCTGCTTTTTCCTGTCCATGACGGCACAGGAAAAGGCCAACGACTCGTGGGAAGAAGTGTGGCAGGAACTCACTGACGACGCAGAGCCCGACGATGAAGATGCTGCCAACAACACCTTCGAGTTGCTGCAGCAACTGGCCGACCACCCCATCAACCTGAACCAAGCCACGCGCAGCGAACTGGAGCAGCTGCCCTTCCTCTCAGCTCAGCAGGTCATGGACCTGATGGAATATCTGGATCGCTACGGGCCCATGCGCTCCCTGTCGGAACTCAGGATGGTGCCGTCGATGGACTATCGGCAGCTGCAGCTGCTGCCCTTCTTTGTCTATGCGGGCGAGCAAGCGTCTGCGGCCCACATCCCCTCGCTCTCAAGCCTGCTGCGCAGCGGCCGCCACGAACTTACAATAGCCGCGCGCGTGCCCTTCTATGAACGGCAGGGCGACCGCAACGGCTATCTGGGCTATCGCTACCGCCACTCGCTGCGCTATGAGTTTTCTTGCGGAAAACGCCTGCGACTGGGTCTGGTGGGCGCACAGGATGCAGGCGAACCGTTTTTTGCCAACCGCAACACATGGGGCTACGATGCCTACTCCTACTACCTGCAAATGGGCCAGCTGGGAATCGTCGAAAAGGTCATCGTAGGCAAATACAAGCTCTCTTCGGCCATGGGCCTGGTACTCAACAACAGCTTCTCGCTTGGAAAACTGGCTGCCATGCAGCAACTTGGCCGACAGACAAACACCCTGCGGCCCCACGCCTCGCGCTCCGTGGCCGACTATTTTCAGGGAGCCGCTGCCACACTGGCTCCCAACAAGACCCTGAAACTGACGCTTTTTGCCTCCTACCGTCCGCTCGACGCCACTCTGAACGACGACCAGTCGGCCAGTACCCTACTGACCAACGGCTATCACCGCACGCCCACCGAGATGCTGAAGAAGCACAACACCCACCAGACAGCTGCAGGGGCTGTGGCCAACTATCGCCGCAACGGCTGGCATGCGGGCCTCACGGCGGCCTATTTCCACCTGGACCGGCGGCTCAGTCCCAACACACAGCAGCTCTTCAGACGCTATCAGGCCAGCGGTCAAGACTTCGTGAACGCCAGCCTTGACTATGGCTACAACCACCACCGCTTCACGCTGAGCGGCGAAACGGCCATCGACGGCCATGGAGCCGTGGCCACGCTCAACGCCCTGAGCTATCAGCCCTCGGCCCGACTGAGCCTCATGGCGCTGCAGCGCTTCTACAGCTATCGCTACACAGCCTTGCAGGGCCACGCCTTCAGCGAGGGGGGACACGTTCAGAACGAGAGCGGCTTGTATCTGGGTGCCACCTGGCAACCGCTGTCTGCGCTACACGTCACGGCCTATGCCGACTGGGCCTACTTTCCCTGGGCACGCTATCGGGTGTCGCAGTCATCGGCAGCCCAGGACTATTTCTCCGAGATTGCCTATCAGAAAAAACAATGGTGGCTGAAACTTCGCTACCGACTGCACCGCCGACAGCAGGACAATGCCGACAAGACAGCCTTGCAGCAGCGCGACGAGCACCGCCTGCGGCTCAGCTTTTCCCGCAGCACCAGGCAGGGCTTTAGCCTCAGCACGCAGGCCGACGCCGTGAAAGCCATCAACACCACCAGCGACTATGGCTGGATGATTGCCCAGCGACTGGGCTGGAAGCACCGTGCATGCACGCTGAACCTTTCGGCAGCCTATTTCCACACCGACTCCTACAACAGCCGCATCTACACCTATGAGCGCCAGTTGCCCCACGAGTTTTCCTTTCCCTCCTTCTACGGGAAAGGTCTCCGTCTGGCCTTCACGGGCAGCTATTCGGCAAGCCACCACCTGCGGCTCATGCTCAAACTGGGCCACACCCACTACTACGACCGCAGCACCATTGGCACGGGCTTGCAGCAAATAGACAGCAACCGGCAGACCGACCTTCATCTGCAACTGCGCTGGCGGCTGTGAGTGCTTTCGTACATGGGCCATGTACGAAAAGTACACAGGCCATGTACTAAACGTACAAGGCCCTTGTACGAATGGTACAGGGGCCTTGTACGAAATGGGTTGAACTGCGTCGGCGCAGTCGCTGCGGTTACTTCAGACCCAGCTTAGCCTTGACCTGTGCGGTGACGTCGGTGGAAAGCGTGGTGCTGATGTAGGGAATGCCGGCTCCCATCTCCATGATGTAGACGTAGCCGCCGGCCTGGCCCACTTCCTTGATGGCGTCGACCACCTTGGTGGTGATGGCCTGCATCTTCTCCTGCTGAGCCTTGGCCAGTGCCTGCTGGTTGTCCTGATAGCTCTGCTGAATCTTCTGATACATGTCCTGCAGCTCCTGCTGACGACGCTGCTTGATGTTGTCGGGCAGGGTGGCCTGCTCCTTCTCGAAGGCGTCGCCCTTCTTCTGCAGTTCGTCCTGCATCGACTTCAGATCGGCCTCATACTGCTTTGTGAGGGCTTCGATTTCGGTGCGGGCAGTGGCAAACTCGGGCATGGCCTGAATGATTTCCTGCGTGTTGACGTGGCCAAACTTGGCCTGAGCCTGTGCGGAGAGTCCGCAGATTGCGCAAATGGCGCAAAGAATAAGTTTTTTCATTGTTGTTGTTTATAATTTTTAATTACTGTAGCCCAGTTTTGAGAGCACTTCGTTGCTGATGTCGATCTTGGGCGAGCCGAAGATGATGCCGGTGTCGCTGGCACGGTCGAGCACGAGCTGATAGCCGCGCAGGTCGGACACGTCCTTGATGGCATTGTAGACTTCTTCCTGGATTGGGGTCATGAGCGAGGTGCGCTTCTTGAACAGCTCGCCTTCGGGGCCGAAGTACTTGCGCTTCAGGTCGGCGGCCTCTTTTTCTTTCTGCATGATGGCGTCCTGGCGGGCTTTCTTCTGCTCGTTGGAAAGGAACACCACCTCGTTCTGGTAGTTCTTGTACAGGGTCTGGGCCTCGGTGGAAAGGGCATCGACCTCGGCCTGCCACTTGCGCGACACCTGCTGCAGCTGCTCGTTGGCACGCTCATAGGCGGGTATGTTCTTGAAGATATAGTCCATGTCGACCAGGGCAAACTTCTGCGCAGAGGCATTCAGACTGAAGAACAGGGCCAACAGGCAGGCCCAGCGCCAGCTGCTCACTGAATGGCGGCGAGCCGACGGTGTTGCTGTTTTCTTACTTAGACACTTCATGATATTCTGTTTTTTCTGTCATTAATAATGTTGTTTCTTCTTGTTCTGCCCTGCACTGCTGAAGCGGGGGCGGGTGTGAGGCTGCTCAGAACTCCTGTCCCAGCACGAAGTGGAACTGGCTGCCGCCGCGTGCTTCCTGGGCCGTGCCCTTATACACCTTGTCGAAACCATAGGCCCAGTCGATACCCATCAGACCCACCATGGGCAGGAAGATGCGCACGCCGAAGCCGGCCGAACGCTTCATGTCGAAGGGGTTGAATTTCTTCACCTCGTTCCAGGCATTGCCGGCCTCGGCAAATCCCAGTCCGTAGATGGTGGTGTTGCCCAGCATGAAGGGGTAGCGCAGCTCGAGCGAGAAGCGGTCGTAGGCATAGCCGCTGTTGCCGTAGGGCGTGAGCGAACCGTTGTCGTAGCCGCGCAGTCCGATGGTCTCTTCGGCATAGCTGGTGCTGTAGCCGCTCATGCCGTCGCCACCCATATAGAATGTTTCGAAGGGCGATTTCTTGTCTTTGTTGTAGGCTCCGAGTATGCCCATTTCCACACGGGTCATGAGCACGAAGCACTTGGCACCGTTGGTGAGGGGTGTGAAGGTGCGCGTCTTGAATTTCCACTTGTGGTACTCAATCCAGCGATACTTCTCCTGCTGCTCTTTCTGATAGCGTTCCGAGTCGTTGTTGTAGGTTTCGGCCGTGGCCATTGCGCCATAGTCCTTGCCGTCGAAGAGCGACCAGGGTGGCGTGAGCGTGACCGAGATGGAAAATTCGGAACCGCGACGGGGGAAGAGGGGGTTGTCGGTAGAGGTGCGGCTGAGCGTCAGTCCGAAGTTCAGGTTGTTGCAGTTGCCGTTGGAGATGAGGAAGTAGCGCCAGTCCTTCAGCATGTAGCGCTGATAGGCCAGCGTGGCCGACAGCTGGAAGTAGTCGTCGGGCCAGCGCAGACGCTTGCCCCATCCCACTGAGATGCCCAGCAGCTTGACGTACTTATCGTCGTCGTAGAAGCTTTCGTAGTTGTTGTAATAGCCGTTGTTGTAGGTGCCGTAGCCGCCGTAGTAGCCATACATGGAGTTCATCCAGGCATTGTTGTAGTAGGTGCTCGACACGTCGCTCTGCTTGGAGTAGTAGGCTCCCACGTTGAAGGCATTGGGTCGCTTGCCGCCAAACCAGCCCGTGCTGTAGTTTGCGCTGAGCGAGCTGTAGTAGCGTCCGTTGGTCTGGAAGTTCAGGCCAATCTGCTCTCCGTCGCCGGCAGGCAGGAAGCCACGGTGCAGCTTGTTCTTGCCCAGCAGGTTGCGCATCGAGAAGTTGTTGAACTTGACGCCCACGCGGCCAATGATGCCGGTCTGTCCCCAGCCCAGCGACAGCTCGAGCTGGTCGTTTGACTTCTGCTCCAGGTTCCAGTTGATGTCGACGGTTCCGTCGTCGTAGTTGGGTCGCACGTCGGGGTTGACGCTTTCGGGGTCGAAATAGCCCATGGAGGCAATCTCGCGAGCCGAGCGCATGAGTGCGTCTTTGGAGAACAGGTCGCCGGGCTTGGTGCGCAGTTCGCGCCGCACCACCTCTTCATACAGGCGGTCGTTGCCAAAGATGCGCACGTTGTTCAGGTGGGCCTGCGGTCCCTCGCTGATGCGAACCTCCAGATCGATGGAGTCGCCCACGATGTTCACCTCGGTGGGTTCGACGCTGGAGAACACGTAGCCGTTGTTGTAGTAGAAGTTGTGCACGGCATCCTCGTCTTCCAGCAGTCGCTTGTTGATGAGGCGCTGGTTGTAGACGTCGCCGGTGCTCATGCCCAGTGTCTTGTTCAGTCCGTCGGTGGTGGCCACGGTGTTGCCCACCCAGCTCACGTTGCGCAGATAGTACTTGTCGCCCTCTTCCACCTTGACCAGCACGTTGACGTGTTTCTCGTCGTGGTTCCACACAGAGTCTTCCAGGATGGTGGCGTCGCGGAATCCCAGCTCGTTGTACTTGTCGATGAGTGCCTTCTTGGCCTCTTCGTAGCGCTCGTTGGTGAACTTCTTCGACTTGAAGAGGGAATAGAACTTACCCGCCTCGCGTATTTTTCCGAAAGAACCCTTGTTGAAGATGTTTCCCTTGATCTTGGCGTCCTTCAGCTGGTTGTTGCCTTCGAAGATGATGTGGCGCACCTTCATCTTCGAGCGCTTGTCGATGTTCACGTCGAGCACCACCTGGTTCTTGCCCGTGACGTCGTCGCGCTGCAATATTTCCACCTCGGCATTCTTGAAGCCCTTCTCGTCGAAGTACTTCTTGGCCAGGATCTTGGCGCGGTCAATGAGGTTCTTGGTCAGGCTCATTCCCTTGGCCATGCCCAGCTTGGCCTCCAGGTCTTCGCGCTCGCTTTTCTTCACACCATTGTAGGTGATGTCGGTGATTTTGGGGCGCATGGCCAGGTGTATGGTCAGATAGACCTTGGAGCTCACGATGCTGTCGGCCGTGATGGTGCACTTCGAGAAGAGTCCGTGCTTCCAGTATCGCTTCACGGCCTCGGTTATCTCCGGGCCGGGCACGGTGATGTTCTGCCCCACCGACAGGCCCGAGAGGCCCACAATCACAATGTCTTCATAGCCTTCGACGCCGTCGACGGCAATGCCTCCAATCTCGCACTGTCGCGGTGTGCCGGCATAAGATATTTCGGGATTGACGATGATGTTCTGTGCCGCAACGTGGGTTGCAAGTAAAAGGGAAAAAGCCAACAGGCAGAGCCAGCCCCGCACTCTTCCACTTCGAAGGGTGCCGGCTGGTCGTGCTGTCATTCCTTTGTTGATAGTCATACTCTTTTTCGTTCTTGCTTCTATGCGTTTTCAGAAGTGGATTGTTCGCTCTCCACCTGTGCTTCGGTCTTTCCGAAACGGCGCTGCCTGTGCTGATAGCTGGCAATGGCCGCATGCAGGTCGGCCTCGCTGAAGTCGGGCCAGTAGGTGTTGCAGAAATACAGCTCGCTGTAGGCTATTTGCCAAAGCAGGTAGTTGCTGATGCGCAGCTCGCCGCCCGTGCGTATGAGCAGGTCGGGGTCGGGCATGAAATAGGTGTTCAGGTGCTGACTGATGGTGTCTTCAGTGATGCGGTTGCAAATCTCTTCTGTGGAGTAGCCCGCCTCGTAGTCAGCCAGGATGCCGGGCACCATCTCGCGCACGGCATCGGTCATCTCCCAGCGGCTGGAGTAGCTCAGGGCCACGACCATGGTCATTGCGTCGTTTTCGGCGGTGTGCTCCATCGTCTCCCACAGTTTCTTCTGCAGCGTTTCGGGCAGTCGCTTCATGTCGCCAATGACGCGCAGTCGCACATTGTTCTTCTGGAAGATTTCTTCTTCGAGCGACGAGAGCACCAGCCCCATCAGGGCAGCCACCTCGTCGGCGGGGCGGTTCCAGTTTTCGGTTGAAAACGTGTATAGCGTGAGATACTTCACGCCCAGCCGTGTGCATTCGGCTGTGATGCGCCTGACAGTTTCCACACCGGCCTGATGCCCGTATGAGCGCGGCTTGCCGCGCTCGGTGGCCCAGCGCCCGTTGCCGTCCATGATGATGGCAACATGCTGCGGAATGCGTGTCATGTCCAGTTTCTGTTCAGTCTCTGTCATTATTGCATGTTTTACATTTTTCCCACAAATCATAGGTGAGCGTCAGTCCCAGCACGCTGTAGCAGTCGGTGTTCTTGAACAGTCCGCTGCTCTTGATGCCGTAGGGGTCTTCCACTCCGTCGAGCTTGTCGGTGCCGGTGAAGTGCATCGTCCACTCGGCAGCCAGGTTCACCCTTTTGCCCAGCTTGTACTTCACGCCCAGTCCGATGGGCATCTGCAGTCCTGCGGCCGACGTGCCGCTGTTGGCAAACGAAAGGCCCAGGCCAATGGTGATGAAGGGTGCCCAAGGCTTGGCTCCATAATATTCGTGCCCCGTGCCGAAGGCCCAGAAGTTGCACTCGAAGCGCACCTGGGCGTCGACCAGATTGGTCTTGAAGCTCACGGGATTGGCGTCGAGCTCGGGATAGTAGGTGTCGGCATCGGCCGACGAACCCTTCAGCTGGGCATAGCCCAGGAAGAAAGCCCACGCCATGCGCGGGTTCAGCTTGTATTTGGCCACCAGCGTGCCCATGGGCTGCATGCCCTTGAGCAGGCTCCCGTTGAAGTCGCCTTCATAGGCAGCCAGTCCTGCGCCGGCACCCAGCTCCAGCCTGTATTCGGGCTCCTGCTGTGCGCTTGCCGCAAGGGTGGCCAACAGCAGTGCGATGAGAGCAACGCAGTGTTTCATTCTTTGTCTTTTCACCTTATTATATTATACGCGCGCGCAAGCAGGACTCAGCGCTTCATTCCCTGCCACACCTGGCCTGTGCTCGAAATGACCCACAGGTCGTGGTCGTTGCCAGTGGTCATGGCATGGCTGTTGCCCGTGAGTGTTGCGGGCAGTGCAAAGGTGGTGTTTTCGGCCCAGGTGATGCCTTGGTCGGGGGTCTGATAGACGGTCTTGCCGGTGCCCGTGGCCAGCACCTGACCTTCGTAGCACACCAGGCTGAGCTGCTGTTGCAGCGGCAGCCAGTTCTGGGCAAAGCTGCTGTTCACGGTCATGTTGACCCACTGGCCGCCCTTCTGCGCTCCGCCATACTGGCTGATCTTGCGCCACACGCAGGTGTGGTTGCCGTTGTTGCCCACCAGGAGCACATAGTCGGCAGAGTCGATGGGTGCATAGGGGAAACTGACCACAGCCAGTCCCTGCGTGGGCAGCAGACTGAGCGAGTCGTCGAGCAGTTCGTTGGCCCAGGTCTGGCCATCGTCGGTCGATGTCTTCAGCTGTCCGTCGGTGCCCAGGGCAAACAGCTCCTTGGTGGCGGCACCCACCAGCTGGCTCAGCTGTTCGGTGCATGGCTGCTGCTGCCACTGCTCGCCGTCGGCCGTGCGATAGAGCTGGCCGTCGCTGAGCATATAGGCAAAGCCATCCTTCACCACCACGTTCTGCCAGGCACTGGCGCTGAACGGGGTGCTGACGCTCGATGACAACAGCTGCCACCGTGCGCCATTGGCCGAGGCTGCCACGCGTGTGTGGCCTTCGACCTGGCCAAAAGCCAGCAACCTGCCACCCAGCGACACGGCCTTCATGCCGCTGAAGCTGGCCAGCAGCGTGGTGTCGGCCTGCAGCTGCCAGGCAAAGTCGGTGCCCTGATGCTGTGCCACGTTGACGCTCACCTCATAGTCGCGGTAGTAGCTTCCGTCGGTTGCAAAGATGCGGAAGGTGCGCGGCTGGGTGAAGTTGATGGAGTCGGAAGAGTTGAACCACACGTAGAGCGAATCGTTGAGCAGCTTCAGCGCAATGCCGCCGCTGTTCTTGGCCGACACGGAGCAGAGCACATGGGCCGCATCGCAGCCCGTGGGCAGCGAGTCGCGGTTATAAATCTTCATGCCCAGCTGGTCGATGGTCATTTTGTAGTTGGAACCTGTGATGGAAGTCTTCACCACGGTGTCGTTGCCCGTGGTGGCCGAGGTGGTGTGCTGGTATCGGTTGATGACGCCCAGCGAGAAGGCAGTGATGGCCGCATCGTTATAGAGTGTCACCTCATCGTCGCTGCTGCTGAGGCACGACGTGAGGGCCACACTGGCCAGTAGCAGGGTGCTGAGCAAGTGGAAAAATCGTTTCATCTGTTCTGTCTATTCTATTTTAGGCTGCAAATTTACTGACAATTCCGCAAAAAGCGGTCATTTTCACCTCTTTATTAAATAAAATATATCATAATTGGGCCGATTTTAAGTTGTTTTTAGGTTTTCGCCCACCGCAAAATGCTGCTCCATGCGCTTGTTGCGCTCCAGCAAATTGCGCAGACAGGCTTCAAGATACTTCACGGCAAAGGGCTTTTCGATGAAGGCATCGACGCCGGCCTGCATGGCCTGCACCTTCGACTGGCTGTCGGTCTTGGCCGTGAGCAGCACGAAGGGAATGTGGCTGGTGGCGGGATTCTGGCGCATGCGGCTGCACAGTTCGGGGCCGTCCATCCGGTCCATCATCCAGTCGCTCACCACAATCTGGATGGTCGACGTGGGCTGGCGACCGTCTTTCACCACGAGCGAGTCTTCCAGCTGCTTCAGCGCCTCGGTGCCGTCGCGCACGGGAATCACCTCGTAGGCATCCATGAAGGTGGTGGCCAGGAAGGTGAGCATCTCTTCGTTGTCGTCGACGATGAGCATCGTGGGCTTTTCCTGAGCCGTCAGGGCCACAGCCGGTGCCTGCTCGGCGCGGGGCTGTGGGGGCTGTGGGGTGCTGCTTTCGGCGGCCACGTCCTGACTGGCAGGCAGCACCAGGCTGATGGTGGTGCCACGGCCCGGCTCGGAGTCGATGCTGATCGTGCCGTGGTGTTGGTCCACCACGCTCTTCACAATGGTCAGTCCGATGCCCGTGCCGGGCTTTCCGTTCTTGCCCTGATAGAAGGGCTGGAACACGTGGGGCAGGTCTGCGCGGCTGATGCCCGGCCCGTCGTCGCTCACGGCAATGGTCAGATGGTGGGCGTCGGGCTGCATGGCCAACGAAAGGTCGATGCGGCTTGCGGCATATTTGTTGGCGTTGGAGAGCAGGTTGCTCACGGCCTTGGTAATGGCTTCGCTGTCGAGCACGGCAGTGATGTGGTCCTTGGGCAGGCTTACGGACAGCTTGCGACCGCTCAGCTTCAGCGCGGGTGCAAAGCCGTCGGCCACCGAACTGAGCAGCTCGCCCACGTTGTGCGGGGCAAAGGTCATTTCGTGCTGGTTCTGAGCCACCTTGCGGAAGTCGAGCAGCTGGTTCACCAGTTCGAGCAGCCGACGGGCGTTGCGGTCAATCACGGCTATCAGTTCGGCCGCCCCGCTGGCCACCCCAGGACTGGCGGCTGGCGCGTTGCCGGCAGCGGCCAACGCTGCGGGAGCCTCCAGGTGCACGGTCTTCCTGAGCTGTTCCAGGGGACCAATGATGAGCGACACGGGCGTGCGGATTTCATGGGCAATCATGGTGAAGAACTTCATGCGTGCATCGCGCAGCTCCTGCTCCTTGGCCTCGCTCAGCAGGGTCATTTCGCGACGGTGGCGACGCTCGTTCTGCGTGAGCCGCAGATAGATGTAGAGCCACATCAGGCCAATGGCCAGCAGCACATAGAAAATCTTGGCATAGACGCCCCACCAGAACGGGGGGTGGACCACCACCTTCAGCGTGGCCTCGGAGTCGCTCCAGATGCCGTCGTTGTTGGTGGCCCGCACGCGAAAGGTGTAGGTGCCGGCCGAAAGGTTGGTGTAGGTAGCCTTCTGGCCATGGCCCACGTAGGTCCAGTCCTTGTCGAAGCCTTCGAGCATGTAGGCATACATGTTTTTCTCGGGCGAACAATAGCTGAGCGATGCAAACGAGAGGCTGAACACGCGGTCGTTGTAGTAAATGTCGAGCTGATGGGTGAAGGGCAGCGACATAGGCAGGCGCCAGTTGCCCACGTCGATGGGGTTGTTGCTGAACTCCAGCCGGGTGATGTAGACGGGTGGCTTCAGCTGGTTCACCTTGATCTGATAGGGAAAGAACGAGTTGAAGCCGCTGATGGTGCCAAAGAAGATGCGGCCGTCGCTGGCCTTCAGACAGGCGTTGGGCTGAAACTGCTCGCTCACCAGACCGTCTTGCCGGGTGAAGCGCAGCACGCCCCCGCCGGGGGTGTACTTCAGCACGCCGCAGTCGCCCGAAATCCAGAGCGCACCCTGGTCTTCGACGATGGCGGCCACGGCCTGCTTGGGCACGTCGAGCCGCGTGCGCCTGAAATCGTCTATCTTGCTGTCGTAGCGGCACAGGCCACCCTGGGTGCCTGCCCACACGGTGCCGTCGGCGCCCACCACCACACAGTTCACGGTGTTGTCGTTCAGCGTGTTTTCCTGCATGGTGCTGTGCTGGTATTGCTCCACATGGCCGTCGCGGTCGTAGCGATACAGGCCCGCCCCCTGGGTGGCAACCCACAGGCGCCCCTGGCGGTCTTCGGCCATGTTGATGGCGGCGGCCTTGAGCGTGGCAACGCGCTCAAAACGCCCGCTGGTGCGGTCGTAGCGGCACAGGCCCTGCTGCGTGCCCACCCACATGCGGCCCTGGCGGTCGCGGAAGATGGCGTAGGAGTTGTTGTCGAAGAGCGTCTGCTCACTGCTGCCCGTGGTGTGGTGGCGCAGCTGGCCGGTGATGGTGGAGAGCACGTAGACGCCATCGCTGAAGGTGCCAATCCACAGGTCGTCGCCGTCCATGCACAGGGCGTGAATGTTCAGCTGCTGCAACTGCTGCTGGCCCGGGAAGTGGTCCTGGCGCTGCCCGTTCAGATAGCAGCTGATGCCCACGTCGTCGCTGGCCACCCAGATGCGGCCACGGCGGTCTTCGCAGAAACGCGAGGTGATGCCGCCCGGCGTGGCGTCGAAGCGGTGGGCAATGGGCGACACGTAGGTGAGTCCGCCATAACTGGTGCCCACCCACAGACCGCCTTCGCGGTCGTAGCCCACAGCCTGCACAAAGCGCTGGGGCAGATGGAGACTGTAGGTGTGCCGGCGGGGGTCGAACAGCCACAGACCGTCGTCGCTGCCCACGAGCAACTGGCCCCGCTCGGTCTCGTTCAGGGTGCGGATGTGAAGACAGTGGCCCGTGGACGGCACGGGCATGGGCTCCAGCTCGCCATTGTCGTGCAGCAGCATGAGCCCGTGTTCCCACGTGCCCAACCAGCGGCTGCCGTCGCGGGCCTGCAACATGCACATGGAGGCATAGGGCACGTCTGACCTGATGCTTACGGGCTCGAACATGTTCCTGCCCTTGTTCAGCCGCCACAAGGGCACCTTGCCCTGGGTGCACAGGGCCCACTGCTGGTTGTTGGCATCGGTATAGACGGCGTCCACACGGCCAGCGGCCTCGGCCAGCTCGTAGCGCTGGGGCTCGGCGTCCTGCCCGCCATAGCACACCACACCCTGCCCCATCGTGGAGACCCACAGATTGCCGTCGGCGTCTTTCGAAAGATGGGTCACAGGGGCTGTGAGCTCCAGGGGCAGCTTCTGGAACTGCTCGGTGCGCAGACTGAAACTGTAGACGCCCTGCGACATGGCCACAAAAAGGCGGTCGGTGCCGTCGGGCTGCAGCGAAATGACACGCTGATGGGCAGCACCGCCGGGCGTGCGATAGGACTGCAGGGCCTGACCGTCGTAGCGGCAAAGCCCCTTTTCGGTGCCAATCCAGAGAAAGCCCTGCGTGTCTTGCAAAATATTGCTGACGCTGTTCGACGGCAAGCCATCGTCCATCGTCAGCTGTCGCTGGCGATAATCGGGCTGGGCCAGGATGCCGGCTGCTGCAAGGAGCAGACCTGCTATCAAAAGGAAAAAATGCTTCATGACTTATGCAAAAATGCTTCGTTACGTTTGCAAAGATACGGTTTTTTAGCCAAAACAAGCTATTTTTTTTCTACATTCTTCAGCATGGGCTCACAACGGGGCCCCCGTTAGGTTGCAACGGGGGCCCCGTTGTGATGCAATAAGGCCCCCGTTGTGATGCAACGGAGGCCCCGTTGCAACCTAACGGAGGCCCCATTGCAAGCCACCCCACGCTGGGCCCTGCCACAGGCAGACAATGGGGCCCACATTGCGTTTTTTTGCCCAAAAAGTTTGGTCGGTTCGGAAAAAGTTCGTAACTTTGCCCACGATTAAGAGAAACATTATATATAAATGAGGATTCCGACAGACAACTCCATTGTCGGGATTCTTCTTTTTTACCAACCTAAGGAAAACAAATAAAAAACAATTTATAAGTATGGCATACATGTCACAAGAAGGCTACGACAAGCTCGTGGCCGAACTGAAACGCCTGGAAGGCGTGGAGCGACCCAAGGCATCGGCAGCCATTGCCGAAGCACGCGACAAAGGAGATCTTAGCGAAAACTCGGAGTATGAAGCCGCCAAAGAGGCACAGGCACATCTGGAGTCGAAAATCAACCAGCTGAAGATGGCCATCAGCGAGGCCAAAATCGTGGACACATCGAGGCTGAGCAGCGACTCGGTGCAGATTCTGTCGAAGGTGGAAATGACCAACCTGGCCAACAAAGCACGCATGACCTACACCATCGTGAGCGAGAGCGAGGCCAACCTGCGCGAAGGGAAAATTTCCATACAGACACCCATTGCACAGGGACTGCTGAACCACAAGGTGGGCGACGAGGTGGAAGTGAAGATTCCACGCGGCACCATCAAGCTGCGCATCGAGAAAATCACCGTGGGATAAACCCCGGCGAGCAGAAAAGAGACAAACGCTGAGAGCATTGAAACGTTTCATCAAAAAAAATTCACCGTCATGGACATCTTTAGCAAAATAGCCGCTGGCGAAATTCCCAGCTACAAATGTGCTGAGAACGACGAGTTCTACGCTTTTCTGGACATCAACCCCCTGGTGAAAGGCCACACACTGGTCATCCCGCGCCGCGAGGTTGACTACATCTTCGACATGCAGGACGACGAACTGGCCCGCTACCAGGTGTTTGCCAAGCGCGTGGCCCTGGCCATCAAGAAGGCTTTCCCCTGCCGCAAAGTGGCACAGGTGGTGCTGGGACTCGAAGTGCCCCACGCCCACATTCACCTCATTCCCATGCAGAGCGAGGCCGACGTCGACTTCCGACGCGAAAAGCTGCAACTCTCGGCCGAAGAGATGCAACAGATTGCCAACAAGATTCTACAGGAATTCTGAAACAAAGAGAGTTTTTCTGCTTTCTATTACCAAAACGAAGAGAGTGTGACCAGACAGCAGCCACACTCTCTTCGTTCTTGCTTCATCACACGAACTTTTCGCCATATTTTATGCCCACCTCGGTGGCATACTTGCGAATCAAGGCCGACGAGTCGCTCTTCTTGCAGATCAGCAACACATCGCCCTGCTCCACCACAATATAGCCGTCGAGACCGTTGACCACACCCACATGGCCCTTGGGCAGACACACAATGTTGTTGGCACAGTCTTCCATGATCACATCGGTGGTGCCCAGCACCACGTTGTCGCCTTCGGTCTTGTGCATCGACTCGTAGAGCGCATGCCACGTGCCAATGTCGGCCCAGCCAAAGTCGCACCGCTTCACGTAGACGCCATCCTCTGAAAGCTCAAGCGCAGCCTTGTCGAACGACAAGTTGGGATAGGCCGGGAAGTGTTCCTGCACGTAGCGCTCTTCTTCCTCCAGCGTGTAGTGGCCCTCAAGATTGGCCAGGCGGAAGGGCATGTCCTTGATCACGCTGAGAAACCAGCGCCGCATGTAGTTCACGTTGCACAGATACATGCCCGTGTTCCAAAGAAACTCACCGCTCTCCATGAACACCGTGGCAAACTCGCGCTCGGGCTTCTCCGTGAACGACTGCACCTTGCTGATGCCTTCGCTCAGCGTGGGCTCGCCCATCTGAATGTAGCCGTAGCCTGGCTCAGGACGCGTGGGCTTGATGCCCATGGTCATCATAATGTCGTTCTGGCCCACAAAGTCGAGCGCATCGAGCACGTTGCTGCGATAGCGATCCTCGTCGAGCACCAGCTGGTCGG
>CACXUV010000015.1 GCA_902770845.1 uncultured Prevotellaceae bacterium | reverse complement strand
TATGTCAAGATCAACAAGGACACCAAGACCTACGAGTTCAAGCAGACCCTGCGCAACAACGAGGTCTACTTCATGCTGAACAAGGCTCTGAAGTAATTGCTTCTGAGACTCTTATAAAAACCATTTGAAAGCAGCGCATCCAAAAATGCTTGGGTGCGCTGTTTTTTTTTGTTTTTTCAGTGAAAACAAGTTGTTTTCCTGTAGAAAACAAATTGTTTTTCCCGTGAAAACAAATTGTTTTTCCCGTGAAAACAAATTGTTTTTCCAGGAAAAACAAGGGTTTCGGAAGATTTCCTATGTAGCTATTTTTCGTTTTTTCCTTCGATATTCAAAATTTTATGCTTACCTTTGCATGTAGAAAAATACAATCATCATGAAAAGAGATAAGGAAATTCTGTTTAGCCAGAAAGCTGATGGCTATTTGTGTTGCTTCAACGATCAGTGCGCTCAGCGCAATCATTGCCTGCGTTGGCAGGTGGGCCAGTATGTTGACAGGCAGCAGCGAGTGGTCACGTGTGTGAATCCGCTCTACCAGTTGGCTGCCAACGGTCATTGCGACGAATATCGCGACGACCAGCAAGTGACGATGCCCGTGGGCATGAAGAAAGGTTTCTATCGCGAAATGCCCTCCCATGTGGAGCGTTCCATCAAGAATGCTCTCATCGCACACACTTGCCGTTCCACCTATTATCAGTATCACAATGGCAAGCGTCCCATCACTCCCGACATGCTCGCCGTCATTCGTTCCGTCTGCAAACAGGCCGGCTGGACGCAGCCCCTGCAGTTCGACGGCGAGGTAACCGACTACGCGTGGTAGCGTCAATTTGTCGCGCGGCTGTGTCATTTTGTCTGTTGGAAAGGTGTTGGCACAGATGTTGTTTAATTACTGGTGAGCGACGATGAAAAAAGCGAAGCTCGAACAGTGAGAAAAGAACATCATAAACAAAAAAAATAATTAGGAGGACAAAATTATGACACCAATGATGAGACGTAACGCAGCTTGGCTGCCCAGTGTTTTCAACGATTTGTTTGACAACGACTTTATGCCGAAGGCCAACGCCACAGCTCCAGCCATCAATGTGAAGGAAACCGACAAGGCCTACACCGTGGAACTGGCTGCTCCCGGCATGACGAAGGAAGACTTCAACGTGCACATCAACGATGAGGGCAACCTGATTGTGAAGATGGAGAAGAAGAACGAGAAGACGGAGGACGACAAGAGTGCCCGCTATCTGCGTCGCGAGTTTTCGTACACCAAGTATGAGCAGACGCTGATTCTGCCCGACGACGTGGAGCGCGACCATATCTCGGCCAAGGTGGAGCATGGTGTGCTCACGGTGGAACTGCCCAAGCAGGTGCAGGAGCAGGTGAAGGTGAGCCGTCAGATAGAGATAGGCTAAAGTCCCTGAAAGGAAAGAGTGAGAGGGGGAGGAACAACGAGAGAGGGGATTCCTGAGCAGGAATCTCCTCTCTCTGTTTTTGCCGCACGGGCGTTATGGTTCGGTCTTCAGGTGTTGATACATCTGGTCAATGCAGGAGCGCTTGGCCGTGAAGTCGGGATGAACATAGAGGTCCATGGTGGTGCGCAGGCTGCTGTGGCCCAGGATGACGCTCGCGGTCTTGTAGTCGCAGCGGCTCTCGATGCAACTGGTGGCAAAGCCCAACCCCCCCAGTGTTTTGTTGATATAGCGTTTAAATAATCTGTTCCAGTTCGGAAATGTTCTTCTCTATTTCTTCGTCGCTCAGGCGGAAGTCCTGCAGGTCGCCGTTCACGTAGAGGTCGTAGCTGGGCATGTCGATGAGGCCATGGCCGGAGAGGTTGAAGAGAATCACCTTCTCTTCGCCCGTTTCCTTGCACTTCTGTGCCTCGCGTATGGTGGCAGCTATGGCGTGGCAGCTTTCGGGGGCGGGAATGATGCCCTCGGTGCGGGCAAAGAGCATGCCCGACTGGAAGCTCTCGATTTGCGGAATGTCTACGCCGTGCATCATGCCGTCCTTGATGAGCTGGCTCACGATCATGCCGGCACCATGGTAGCGCAGGCCGCCGGCGTGGATGTTGGCAGGCTTGAACTGGTGGCCCAGGGTGAACATGGGCAGCAGCGGGGTGTAGCCAGCCTCGTCGCCAAAGTCGTACTGGAACTTGCCGCGCGTCAGTTTGGGACAGCTCTCGGGCTCGGCTGCGATGAACTCGGTTGTCTTGCCGTCCTTGATGTTGTGGCGCATGAAGGGGAAGGCCAGGCCGCCAAAGTTGCTGCCACCGCCAAAGCAGGCTATCACGGTGTCGGGATATTCGCCAGCCATGGCCATTTGCTTCTCGGCCTCAAGGCCAATGATGGTCTGGTGCAGGGCCACATGGTTGAGCACAGAGCCCAGGGTGTATTTGCAGTTGGGCGTGGTGGTGGCCAGCTCTACGGCCTCGCTGATGGCAGTGCCCAGTGAGCCGCTGTGGGTGGGGTTCACGGTGAGAATGTCTTTGCCTGCACGGGTCGACATGGAGGGCGAGCCAGTCACGGCAGCTCCGAAGGTGCGCATGGCGATGGAACGGTAGGGCTTTTGCTGCATGGTGATCTTCACCTGGTAGACGGCACAGTCCAGTCCGTAGAGCTTGGCGGCATAGCTCAGGGCCATGCCCCACTGTCCGGCTCCAGTCTCGGTGGTGACGTTGGTGGTTCCTTCCTGCTTGGCATAGTAGCACTGGGGCAGGGCCGAGTTGATCTTGTGAGAGCCCAGCGGGTTGGTCGACTCGTTCTTGAAGTAGATGTGGGCAGGCGTGCCAATGGCTTCTTCCAGGGCATAGGCGCGCACCAGGGGGGTGGAGCGATAGTAGCGGTATTTGTCGAGCACCTCTTCGGGAATGTCAATCCATGCGTGTTCCTGGTCTAACTCCTGCACGCAGCATTCGCGTGGGAAGATGTGGGCCAGGTCGTCGACGCTCAGCGGCTGCTTTGTGGCGGGGTGGATGGGAGGCAGCGGCTTGTTGGGCATGTCGGCCTGTATGTTATACCACTGTGTGGGGATTTCGCTTTCTTGCAGAATGAATTTTTTTTGCTTGCTCATGATGATTATTGTTTGTATCAGTTTTATGCATGCAAAAATACAATTTTATTCGGAAACGAGCGAACTTTTGCGTTTTTTTTTCTACTTTTGCAGCCATTATGATGATTGTTGCAAGCATAATTGCATATTTTTGCATTCTTTCGTGTATCAGCTGGTGGGCTTCGCATCGCGCCACCAACGAAGCCTTCTATGCCGGCGAGCGCCGGTCGTCGTGGCCCATGGTGGCTTTTGGCATGGTGGGGGCATCGGTCTCCGGTGTCACTTTCGTGAGTGTTCCTGGCATGGTGCTCACGTCGGCCATGGCCTATCTGCAGCTGTGCATGGGCTTCATCTTGGGCTATGTGGTGGTGGCTTTTGTGCTGTTGCCCGTCTATTACAGGCTGAATCTGGTGAGCATCTATGCCTATCTGCAACAGCGGCTGGGCTTGCATTCCTATCAGACGGGGGCTTGGTTCTTCCTGATTTCGAAGATTGCTGGGGCCGCAGTGAAGTTCTATGTGGTCTGCATCATTTTGCAGCAGTTCGTGTTTTCGCAGTTTGGCGTGCCATTTCCGCTGACGGTGGTGGGGCTGGTGGCTTTTATATGGATTTACACCCACCGGGGGGGCATTCGCACGCTGGTGTTCACCGACGTGTTTCAGACGCTCTGCCTCTTTGCTGCCCTGCTCCTTATTATATATAAGGTGGTGGCGAGCATGGACCTGACCGTGCAGGAGGCTTGTCGGGCTGTGATGGCCGATGAGCGCAGCCGGGTGTTTGTGTTCGACGACTGGGCGTCGCCTCAGTTCTTCTGGAAACAGTTTCTCAGTGGTGTGTTCATCGTGGTGGTCATGACAGGACTGGATCAGGACATGATGCAGAAGAACCTGACGTGCCGCACCCTGCGCGGTGCGCAGAAGGACATGTGCTGCTATGGGCTGGCCTTTCTGCCTGCCAATCTGCTCTTCATGGTGCTAGGTGTGCTGCTGGCTCAGCTGTTTCAGTCGCAGGGCGTGGCGCTGCCAGCTGCCGGCGACCAGTTGCTGCCCATGTATGTGGGGCAGGCCGGCATGCTGGTGTTGCTGCTTTTTACGATTGGCATTGTGGCCGCTTCGTTCTCAAGTGCCGACTCGGCACTCACCTCGCTCACCACCTGTTTTTGTCTCGACATTTGCCAGCGGCCACACGACGAGCGACTGCGCCGCATGGCCCATGCAGGCTTTTGCATGGCTTTTGCGGGCTTCATCCTGCTGTTTCATGGGCTGAACCGCACCAGCCTGATCGATGCTGTGTATGTTTTGGTGAGCTACACCTATGGCCCGTTGCTGGGACTTTTTGCCTTTGGCCTGTTCACGCGCTGGCAGGTGGCTGACAGATGGGTGCCGCTGGTGTGTGTGGCTTCGCCGCTGCTGTGCTTGGGGGTCGATAAAATGGTGGGCAGCCTTACGGGCTATCGTTTTGGCTACGAGCTGCTTATGCTCAACGGACTGCTCACTTTTCTGGGACTTTGGCTGCTAAGAGAGCAGCGACCAGAAAAGAGGGTAGGGGGAATTTCCCCACAAGTTTAGGGAAAACTCCATCTCGCTTTAGGGTTTTTATTTTTGTACGGTGTGAGAAATGCCGTATCTTTGCATCGTGAACAAAAGCGAATAGCGATTCGCCTGCAAAGCGTTCATAGTTAGATTTGTTTTTTAGGTTATTGTTTGCTTTTAGTACATGATTGGTTTGGACGCGTTCCGATGTGATATCGGGCGCGTCTTTTCTTATTGTATTGAAAGCTGTTGCAGTCGGGCAATGTATTTTCCAAGAATGTCGAACTCAATATTGACAACGGTGCCCACGCGTATGTCCTGGAAATTGGTGTGCTCGAAGGTGTAGGGAATGATGGCCACCTGAAAACTGTTCTCCGTGGGGCGGCACACTGTGAGCGAAACACCGTTCACGGTCACTGAGCCTTTGTCTACGGTGAAGTAGCCATGGCTGGCCATCTCCTTGCTGAAGTCGTAGCGGAAGGTGAAGTAGGTGGAGCCATCGGCATCGTCCATGGCAATGCAGGTGGCGGTCTGGTCTACATGGCCCTGCACGATGTGGCCGTCGAGCCGGCCGTTCATCAGCATGGAGCGCTCCACGTTCACTTTGTCGCCCACTTTCAACTGTCCCAGGTTTGAACGGTCGAGCGTTTCTTTCATGGCGGTCACGGTATAGGTGCCGTTCTCTATTTTCACCACAGTGAGGCACACTCCATTGTGGGCCACGCTTTGGTCGATACTAAGCTCGTCTGTAAAGGAACACTTCAGGGTGAAGTCTATATTCTCCCTGTCTTTCTTGATGGCTACGACTGTAGCAAACTCTTCGATGATGCCGGAAAACATGATGCGATGAAATTAGAAGAAGGGGGCCATAAGGGTGATGTGATGAAAACTCCTTTATCACAGGTTATGGGTGCTCTTCGCCTTTGTAATCCACTGGCATTATGGGTAACGCTTGGTTAGTGGCCCGCCATTGGCAAAAGAAGACAGCCCGGTTTTCATTGTTATTTGATGAGTATCCCGATCGAACCGATACGGCCCCCTGTTTGGTTTTCTGCATGCAAAGGTAGTGAAAACTTGGCAGTAAAGAGCAAGGAGACTGGAGTTATTTCGTGTGGCTTAATCATTTTTAACTCCAAGCTCCTTGTTCTTTTGTTCAGTCCACGAGTTCGTATTCGTCGGTGTGTTCGTCTTGTTTCAGGTTTTTCTTGTTCATGTCGCGATATTTCGACGGCATCATGCCTGTCTTGTTCTTGAAGATGCGGTTGAAGGTGTTGGGGTCGGTGTAACCGCAGCTGATGGCAATCTGTGCGATGGTGTCGTCGGTATTTGTCAGCAGGTCTACGGCTTTCTTCAGGCGGAAGTCGCTGATGTACTCCTTGGGTGTCTGTCTGGCCAGCTGCTTCAGTTGGGCGGTCAATTGCTCTGTGCTCATGTCGGTGGCAGTGGCCACTTCTTCAACAGTGAGCATGGGGTCGGAGAAGTGAACGTCCAGGAAGTCGTTCAGCATTTGCATGAAGTCCTGATCGGACTCTTGTTCATAGTTCACTTGATGGCGTGGGCCTTCACGCAGCACGCGCATTTTTTCTTCGTTTTCAAGTTGCCGCTGTCGCACGAACAGAATGCCCAGTCCCAAAACGACGCACAGCAGCATGTAGATCCAGATGGCCTTGCTGGACAACAGGAAGTAGGGTGGCACCTCGATTTCGATGGTCTTCATGTCGTATTTCTCAGGCGACTCGAGCAGGAAAGCTTTTATGCGCAGTCGATAGGTGCCCGTGGGCAAATTGGCATAGCTGATGGTGCGCGATTTGTCGGCATTCTGCCAGTCGCTGTCATAGCCATGCAGCATGTATTGATAGTGCACGCGATGCTGCAACTGATAGTTGAGCGAGGCAAAGCGGAAACTGAACGAAGAACCATGATCTGGTAGACTCACGCTGCGACTGTCGGGCACGTAGTAGCTGAATTTGTCGCTGAAGCGTGGGCTCTGCAGTTCGTCGTCGAGCCAGAAGTCGGTGATGCGCAGTTTCAGTATGTTGCCTGCTGTTGTTGCCAGTTTGGAACGGTCCACGAGGTAGTAGCCGTTCAGGGTTCCAAACAGGATGTTGCCGTTGGGCAGTGTGATGGCGGCACCTTCGGAACACATGGTCTCGTCTACGCCGTCGAGGCTGGAGAAGGTGGTGAAGATGCGCTTGCTCACGTCGAAGGAGCAAAGAACGTGGTCGGTGGCAAACCAAGCATTGTTGCGGTTGTCGAAGGTGATGCTGCGTATTTCCTCGCTGGGCAGTCCGTCTTTCGAACCAAAGTGCTCAAAGAGCCAGCGCCCTTCCTGGTCTTGTCCCACGGTGTGGGCCAGTCCGCCGCCGTTGGTTCCCACCCACATGTTGCCTTGGCGGTCTTGTGCCAGGCATACAATGTCGTTCGACATGAGGATGTGGTCAGGCGATTCTTTCGAATCCTCCAGGCGCTGAATGCTCAGTTTCTTGTCCTTATACGACATGATCAGGATGCCGTCGGTGGTGCCTGCCCACACGTTGCCGTCTTTGTCCAGGGTGATGGTGCGCACTTTCTTGTGCGAATTGAAGGGGTAGGTCTTCATCGAGTTGGTGTTGTTCAACACCACGTCTTGTCCGTTCTTGTTCTTGGTCAGCAGGTTCACGCCACCACCGTAAGTGGCAATCCAGATGTTGCCATATTTGTCTTCCACAGCGGCATAGGCGGCATTCGAATTCATGGTCCACTGGTTTTTCTCGCTGTGGCAGTAGTTCTGAATGCTGTACCCTCCCTGCGTTGGGGTAATCTTGAACAGTCCGTAGTCTTTGGAACAGAGCCAGTAGTTGCCTTTCGAGTCTTTTGATATGCCGTAGGTTCGGCCAATGGGGTTGCCCTTCGAGTCGTTGCTAATCACGGTGCGGCTGCCGTCGTTCTTGATGAACAGCAGCTGGCTGGCCTTGTTGCCCAGGATGAGCAGCTGGCGCTGCGGGTCGTAGAGCATGGTTCTGATTTCGTTGGCCAGAGCCGTCTCGGCATTAGGATAGAGCAGAATGCGTTCTATCGTTTTTTTCAGAATTTCGAGCTTCTCCAAACCACGGCGGCTGGTCGATTCCCACACCACGCCTTCGTTCAGCTCCAGCTGTGCATTCACCGTGTTCGAGAGGTTCCAGGGGTTTGAGGGGTCGTTGTGGAAGTATTCCACTTCGTCGGTCTCACGGTTGTAGTAGCCATAGCCACCATGGTTCATGCGCACCCATACCGTGCCGTTGGTCTCGTTGAAGTTTCCGCCATTTCCGTCGTAGTCAGGAGCCACCACGTTTTGGTTGAACAGTTTCTCTTCGCCTGTGTCGGGCCTCATTCTGGTGGCGCCCTGGCGTTTGTCGGTGAACCAGATAAGGCCGTGGCTGTCAACAAACATCTTGTTGATGGCCAGTCCGCCGTTTCTGATCACCTTGGGCTCTTGGCCGTAGGAGAACGACATGATTTTTCCTGACTGTGTGCCTGCATAGATGTTGTAGCCGTTTGAGAAAAGGCACGTCACGTGTTCGTCGAGAAAAAGTCCCTTTCGTTCAACGGTCAGGTTCGACAAGTCCATGCGGTGCACACCTTTGTCTGTGCCCAGCCAAATATCGTTTTGATAGCCTTCGGCCATGGACGTCACCGTCAGACCCGATGTGGTGATGAGTTCAGAATTGATGCCGTTCTGCTCCAGGCGCAGCTTGTACAGGCCAATGCCATCCACATTGACCAGCACATAGCCCGAACTGGTAACGGTGATGGGGGTGAAGGAGCGAAACTCTTGGCTGTCGGCAATGCCTTCGAAAGGATTGATAATCTGGTCGATGGAACGTTTCAGCACAAACACACGGTTGTCGTACATGCGCAGCCAAACGTTTTGCTGGTTGTCGATGGCAATGTCGAGAATGCGGTTGTGCAGGTTGGGGATGTGGCTTCCAGCACCAGTCTGGTAGTTGAAGAATTCATAGCCGTCGAAGCGCGACAATCCGTTCCATGTGGCCATCCACACATAGCCATAGTCGTCTTGCTTCATGTAGGAAATGGCATTGGAGGTCAGTCCATTATCGGTTGAATAATGTGATAACGATGCTTGCAGTTGCTGGGCTTTTGCTGGGGCTATGATCAGCAAGAACAAGGCAGCAAATAGTAGCAGTTTTGTTTTCAGGTTTGCCATGTGTCAAAAAAGATCTTTCTTTCAGAGGCCGAAATTACAAAGAAAAAATCAGATACATGCATAATTAAACTTTTTTAATGTTTTGGTGGCCTGAAATGGCAAGAAAAAACGCTGCAACAGGCTGTTGTGTGTTCAACAGCATCTGTTGCAGCGCAAAACTCGTTGTCAGCGACTGAAGAAATTACATGTCGTCGTAGGTGTCCAAATAGGTCACATGGGTCACCAGGTATTCCTCTACGCCATGCTTGCCGTCGGCACCGCCAATGCCACTCTTCTTCACACCAGCGTGGAAGCCCTGGATGGCCTCGAAGTGCTCGCGGTTGATGTAGGTCTCGCCAAACTCCAGTTCGCGGCAAGCCTTGGTGGCAATGTTCAGGTCCTTGGTGAAGATGGAACTGGCCAGACCATACTCGCAGTCGTTGGCCCACTCAATAGCCTGATCGATGGTGTCGAATTCTACCAGCGGAATTACCGGGCCGAAGGTCTCTTCGTGAATGATGTCCATGTCCTGACGGCAGTTGTCGAGCACTGTGGCGGCATAGAAGTAGCCTTTCTCGCCCACGCGCTTGCCGCCGCACAGCAGTTTGGCTCCTTGCTTGATGGCACGCTCCACCTTTTCGGTGACGCTCTCCAGGGCTCGTTTCTCAACCAGCGGACCCATGTCTACGGCATCGTCCTTGCAGGGATCGCCCACCTTCACGGCAGCCATCTTCTTCACCAAAATGTCGGTGAACTCTTTCTTCACTTCCTTTTGCACATACACGCGCTCGGCATTGTTGCAAATTTGTCCGTTGTTGCCAATGCGGCTGTCAACAATCCACTGGGCTGCACGCTCCAGGTCGGCGTCCTTGCACACGATGGCAGGGGCTTTGCCGCCCAACTCCAGGCTCACTTTGGTGATGTTCTTCGAAGCGGCGGCCATGATGCTCTCGCCGGCACTCACGGAACCCGTCACAGAGACAATGTCGATCTTGGGCGAGCCAGCCATCTCGTTGCCAATGACACTTCCCTTGCCCGTCACGATATTGATGACACCGGCAGGCAGACCGCTATCGGCCACCACCTTGGCAAACTCGGTGCAGTTCTCAGGCGTCAGCTGCGATGGCTTGATCACGATGGTGCAGCCGGCAATGAGTGCAGCGCCAGCCTTACGGGCAATCAGGAAGAACGGGAAGTTCCAGGGCAGGATGCCTGCCACCACGCCAATGGGCTTCTTGGTGAGCAGGATGGTCTCGTTGGGTCGGTCACTGGGAATGATTTCGCCTTCGATGTGACGGGCAAAGCTGGCCATATATTCAAAGTAGCTGATGGTGGCTCCCACCTCGATTGAAGCCCATGCGCGGGTCTTGCCCTGCTCGCGCATGATAATTTCGGTGAACTCCTGTTCGCGAGCCTTGATGCCGGCAGCAAACTTCAGCAGATATTGTGCACGCTCAATGGCAGGCTTCTTGGCCCACGGCTTTTGGGCGGCACGTGCTGCGTCGAGCGCACGGTTCACGTCCTCAATGGTGCCTTCAGGTTGGCGCGAAATCACTTCTTCTGTCGATGGGTTCAACACATCAATCCACTTGCCGTTCGAGCTCTCGCAGAACTGGCCGTTGATATACATCTGTAAGTCTTTCATAAAAGTGTAATGCTGTTTTAGAGGTTAGTTTTGTTGATAAATCGTCAACAAATGTAGCAAAAAAAAACGAAACTGCAAGCAGCAGTCTCGTTTTTCTTTCTGTTTTTAACATTTTTAGCAATTATGGTGTTTTTTGTGTCGGCTGCATTCCACTGCTTGATGATTGTTTTCTGAACTGTCGCATCATAATGTTGCCCAGGTTCTTCAGCTTTGGCATTCTTTGCATGGTGGAGCGAACAGGTTGCACGTCGTAGAGCAGCATCAGCAACAGCACTGCAATGCCGATGAGGCACATCATGCCATACATTTCCTTCACTGCCACCATCACCACGCTTTGGTAGTCGGTGTGCACACCCCGGTTCAGCGTGTCGGCAATTTGATGGCGCAAGCCATAGCCATAGACGCCGGAGCACATTGATTCGGCCACACCGTTGCGAATGAATCCCGACACCGTGAGTGCATGGAAAAAGGTGGGAAACACTGCTGCTGTCTGCATAGCTGCTGCCCCACCATGGCCTGCTTGTGCTGCAGGGTGGCCAGCTCTATGCCGGCATCAAAAAAAGTGGCGGCTATTGCGTGTGTTTACTTTATTTTTTGTACTTTTGCATCATGAACGAAAACATTCTGGAACAATTAAACGACAGTCAGCGCCAGGCGGTGACCTATTGTGATGGCGCCTCGCTTGTGATTGCAGGCGCTGGGTCGGGCAAGACGCGTGTGCTCACTTACAAGATAGCCTATCTTTTGCAAGAGAAGGCTCTGAAGCCCTGGAACATTCTGGCCCTCACATTCACCAACAAGGCCGCTCGCGAGATGAAAGAGCGCATTGGTCGGTTGGTGGGCAACGAGCAGAGCCGCTACTTGCAGATGGGCACCTTTCACTCCATCTTTTCACGTATTCTGCGGGCTGAGGCCGAGAAGATAGGCTTCACATCAGGCTTCACCATCTACGACCAAGCCGATTCTCGCTCTCTCGTCAAAAGCATCTGCAAGGAGCAGGGACTCGACGAAAAGCAGTACAAGCCTTCTTCCGTGGCCGATGTCATTTCCATGGCCAAGAACCACCTGGTGCTGCCCGATGCCTTTGTGAAGAGTTCGCTTTTCGACCTGAAGAAGCCCAAGGTGCACGATGTCTATTCCCACTATGTGGAGCGTTGCCGCCAGGCCAATGCCATGGACTTCGACGACCTGCTGGTGCAGACCTTCCTGCTTTTCGAGCAGCACGAGGACGTGCGGCGCAAGTATGTGGAACGGTTCCAGTATGTGCTGGTCGACGAGTATCAGGACACCAACTACGTGCAGCAGAAAATAGTGCTTCAGCTCACGCGTGAGCGCCAGCGCGTTTGTGTGGTGGGCGACGATGCCCAAAGCATCTATAGCTTCCGTGGGGCCAACATCGACAACATTCTTGACTTCAGGCAGCTGTACGACAATGCCCAGCTGTTCAAGCTGGAGCAGAACTATCGCTCCACCCAGCTCATCGTGCAGGCCGCCAACAGCCTGATCAAGAAGAACGAGCGACAGATACCCAAGGACGTGTTCAGCCGCAACGACGAGGGCGAACGCGTCATGCTCAAGCCAGCCTATAGCGACAAGGAAGAGGCACTCATCGTGTGCAACGACATTCTGCGCCTGAAGCGCAAGGAGCAGTGTGCCTACAGCGACTTTGCCATTCTCTATCGCACCAACTCGCAGAGCCGTTCGTTCGAGGAACAGATGCGCAAGCAGAACATTCCCTATCGCATCTATGGCGGACTGAGCTTCTATCAGCGCAAGGAAATAAAAGACGTGATTGCCTATTTCCGCGTAGTGGCCAATCCCAACGACGAAGAAGCACTGAAGCGCATCATCAATTACCCCACTCGTGGCATTGGCAACACAACGCTCGACAAGATTGTGGCCTCCGCCGCTGCCTATGGCGTGTCGCTCTGGACCATCATCACACAGCCAGTGCTGTTCCATCTTGAAATCAGCAAGGCCACTGCGGCCAAGGTCGAGGCTTTCAGACAGCTCATCGAAGGCTGGATGGGGCGCCTGCAGAGCGAAGACGCCTATCAGCTGGGCCATGCCATTATTAATGAAAGTGGTGTGTCGAAGGACATCTATGGCAGCCGCAATCCCGAAGACCTTTCGCGTCAGGAAAACCTGGAAGAGTTCATGGGCGGCCTGCAAGACTTTGTAGAGAGCCGCCGGGAAGAGGGCCAGGGCGACCATGTGGCACTGGGCGACTTCCTGCAAGAGGTGTCGCTGCTCACCGACCTTGACAGTGACGACGACGATCAGACAGCCAAAGTGTCGCTCATGACCATCCACAGCGCAAAAGGCCTGGAGTTTCCCACCGTGTTCGTCGTGGGGCTCGAAGAGAACATCTTCCCATCGCCCATGTCGTCCGACTCGGTGCGCGGACTGGAGGAAGAGCGACGCTTGCTCTATGTGGCCATCACCAGGGCCGAGCGCCATTGCATCCTCACCTGTGCACAGAATCGCTTTCGCTATGGGCGCATGGAGTACGACACCCCCTCGCGCTTCATTCGCGACATCGATCCATCACTTCTCTATGTGGAGTCGCAGAAAAGTGTCGGCTCGTCCGACGAAGATTTTGGCACACGCCGACTGCCCTGGACGCAGAACCCGCACCCCGTAGCCTCGCAGTTCCGGGCCGATCCCATGCCTCGGGCAGTGGCTCCGCGCAGGACCGAAGCAGCAGCCGACCCCCTCTCCCCCAGTTTCAGGCGCCAGCTCAGTCAGGCCTCGGGCGGTCGTCTTCGTCCTGTTCGTTCCGTGGCATCGTCTGCTCAGCCCTCATCGGCAGGCACGTTGCACGAAGGCTGCGTCATAGAGCACCAGCGCTTTGGCATTGGCAAAGTGCTGCGAGTAGAGGGCTCGGGCGAAAACGAGAAAGCCACCGTAGAGTTTCGCAATGCAGGCACCAAGCAGTTGCTGCTCAAGTTTGCTAAGTTCAAGATCGTTGAGTAGGCTCCACCACCCCCGCAGCATCAGTAGCTCTTTTCTGGGGCAGCGCTCTCTTCGCGAACACCTCTTTTTATTTATAGATGAGCGTACCTCCGGGCTTCTCTGTCGGCTTTTTTGCGAAAACTCTGCAACTTTTCGCCAAAGCACAGGTCGCCACAGTCGCCAAAGCCGGGCACAATATACTTCTGCTCGTTCATGCCACGGTCAATGGCAGCACACCAGATGGTAGAGTCTTCTGGCAGACACTCCTTCACCACCTCGATGCCCTCCGGGGCAGCAATCACACAGCACACGTGAATCTTCCTGGGGTTGCCAGCCCCCGTCAGCGCCTCGATGGCAGCAGCCAGACTGCCGCCCGTGGCCAGCATGGGGTCTACGATCAGCAGCGTCTTCCCCTTGACGCTGGGCGTGGCAATGTATTCGGTATGCACGCCCACTTCCGTATGCTCGCGGTTCAGATACATGCGGAAAGCCGATACAAAGGCAGTGTCTGCACGGTCGAACACGTTGAGGAACCCCTGGTGGAAAGGCAGACCGGCGCGCAGCACGGTGGCAATGACCATGTCCTTTTCCTTTGGCAGATTGATGTCGATGGTGCCCAGGGGCGTAGTCACCGTTTTGGGGCTATACTCCAGCGTCTTCGACAGTTCGTAAGCCATCATCTCGCCAATGCGCTCCACGTTTCTGCGAAACAGCATGCGGTTGCGCTGATAGCTTTTGTTGCGTAGTTCGGCCATATACTGATTGATGACCGTGTTCTGTTCAGAGAAATTAATAATTTCCATAGTCGAGAGTTTTTTTTTACGGGTTGTTGCTGCAAAATTACGAAAAGTCGAGAGCAAAACAAAAGAATTTTACGATTATTGCCAATATCCACACAGAAGATATCTCCAATTTTTGTAACTATTCTTTTCATCTCCTGTTAGAAGCATTTAATAGCTAGAAATGAGATACCTTTAGTGAGATTGTGTTTTGATATATCCTTGTATAGTTTTTCTGATATATATACATCATTTATAAGAGGACGTGAATTAAATAAATGGAGATTCTCGACTTTTTTACAACTAAAAGCCGGTTTAATAACAGAATCTTTATCATTTATATCAGAATAAACAGTATGCTCAGCATCTATAACATCGTGTATTTTAAGAAAATGAAGAATGTAATATTGTTTTTCACCATACTCATCGCTATGGGCTTTAACTGGGAGAAATTCAACCTGAGTTTCATTATCAATGTATTTCTCCATGAGATTTTTCATTTCCTCATTTATCACATTTGCGCATCCAACACATCTGTGAAAAGGGCAATACATACCATCTTTAAGTTCCAACCTTAAAGATTTCCAATTCTTCACTTCCTCGCCATCTAAAGCTACTGGATAAGGCCAATCAGAAGGAGCATACATAACTCCACAAGTATCATCATAACCTTGAATCATTATTTTGTAAAATTTCATGTTTTATAATAAAATAAATGGGATAATAAATCTGTTGAAATTGTATTTGAATGATTAAATCTTAATATGGGAAAACTATAAAATACATCTCAATGGTGCGAATGCCATAATAACTATCCATTGTTTAATAATGGATAGTTCCAAAGTCGAACTTTTATCCATTGGACTGCTATATGTGAATGTAAAACCAATGTGATTGTTCTTAGAAAAAAGAATCCTATATGTCACCGTCACCGCGATATACGTATGTTTATCCCACTGCAAAATTAATCATTTATTCGCAATTACCCAAATTAACTACCTGTATTTCTATTATTTATTTATATTTTTTGACGTAAAAAAGTTTTTTACATTCACACAATACCAAATTGGCATTGTGTGAATGTAAAGTTTTTTGAATTGCCATCTAAAAGGTTATTTGCCTTTAAGGCCTTTCCAATAATTTCTTCGCAACATATCTGGATTATCTTTAACTGGTTTTATGACTTTTTGTTGGAATAAACGAATAAACTCTGTTTGATTCATATTTGGAGTGTTGCTTATTTGTCGCATATTTTCCAATACCCATTCATGATAGGCATTAGGATGTCGTCCTTTGTGTGGCAGGCTCTCCATGTTCCAATCTCCATTAAGGTCCAAGTCATACCTTTTTGCTATACTTTCCATTTCAGGCCCTTGCAATGCTTAACGGGGTAAGGGGAAGGTGGGCTAGAAACAAACATAATCACGTCTATAACGACAAGAGAATCGTCAAATGAAGCACCAGAATGCAAAATTAGTCCCCGTGACTATTGGTTGCGGATTTTAGGTTTATTTTTTTTGCCGAGACGGAGTAATTTCGCCGTCGAAAGACGGCAAAATTACGAAAAAAACGAGAGAAGAACAAAAAGAAAAGTCCATTTTCTTTTTCATAAAAACACGGTCTGAACAAGCGCGAGAATCGCTTCGCGGTCAGGAAAAATATTTTTGCCCGAAATTTTTGAGTTATGAGGGTGGTTCGTAAGTGCTTGTCATACAGGCATCTGCGCAATCCTTGCCGTCCGGCCGTCTCTTGCCGCCTTGCAACGGAGACCCCATTGCCCCACAACGGAGCCCCCGTTGCAAGTCAACGGGGCGGCTGTTGCAGTGCAAAAGTGGCCTTCCTGGCACGCAGCGGGGCCCCCGTTGTGCCTCCAGCAGGTGCCAGTGAACGGAAAAGAGCCACCAGATGGAGTGAAAAAGGTGTGTGTGTCGTTCTGTTTTGCAATTTTTTCTTGTAAAGATTATCGAAAAAACGGAGGTCGTTTCAAGGCAGACGTCCATTCCTTATATACAAGCTAAAAGGCGATGAAAAACACTGACAATGTGGGGTGGAGAGTCTGTTTGCAGAATATTATTCTTTTTAGGCCCATGGTGAGCAGCTTGAAAAGAATTTTTAATGAGTATAGCGAGTTGTTTTAGAGGAATTTTCCTAAATACGGTGCTTTTTTGGTGAATTACTCCAAACAGCGTACCTTTGCATCCGAAATGTTAGACTAAGGTGGCATTTTCAAAACAATACAACACAAAGACAATGGCAAACTATATATTGGCAGACAATCAAGAGCTGACGCGTTTCGCAGTGGAGTCCCTGCTATGCAGGGATGAGCGGAGCGTGGTCTATCATGCATTTGACAAGGCCGGGCTCATTCAGCTGCTGAAGGAGCACGAGAGTGCCACGGTGGTGCTGGACTATACGCTGTTCGATTTTGTTGATGTGGAGCAGTTGGTGATAGTGAGCGAGCGTTTCGCGTTGTCGCAGTGGCTGTTGCTGAGCGACACATTGTCGCCAGACTTCTTGCGCAAGGTGGTCTATGCAACGCATCAGTTCAGCATTGTCTATAAGGACTGCAGACTGGGTGAGTTGCGCGAGGCTCTGCAGGCATTGGCCCGTCATGGCCGTTACATCAGCCAGCGGGCGTTGGAGGTGCTTGTCAGCAGGCAGCAGGAAGCGGAAGAACCTTCCCTGCTGACAGCGACGGAACGCGCGATTGTGGTTGGCATAGCCCAAGGCAAGACAACGAGAGAAATTGCAGCAGAGCGATATTCGAGCGTGCACACGGTGATCACGCACCGAAAGAACATTTTTCGCAAGCTCGGAGTGAACACAGCCCATGAGGTTGTGAAGTATGCACTGCGTGCAGGATTGATCAACCCATCAGAATTCTATATATGAAAAAGCAGACGATAGCCATACATACTCCCTATGTGAGGCCAGATGCCTACGGTTCGCTGGCAGTGCCCGTCTATTCGAATGTGTCGTTCGAGTTTGAGGATGCCCAGCAGATGGCAGATGTGTTTTGTAACCGTGTCAAGGCTCCCGACTATGCACGCATAGCCAACCCCACGGTGACGAATCTGGAACAACGCGTGAAAGCGCTGACTGGTGCTGCCCATGTGACGGCCTTCAATTCTGGCATGGCAGCCATCAGCAATGCGCTGCTGGCAGTGGTGAGCCAGGGGCGCAACATTGTCACTTCGCGCCACCTCTTCGGCAACACACTGGCCCTGATCAGTGGCACTTTGCTGCGATTGGGTGTCAAGCCGCGACTGCGTGACCTGACAGATCTGGAAGCGGTGGAGAAAGCTGTGGACAGCGATACCAGCTGCATCTTCTTGGAGATCGTGACAAATCCACAGCTGGAGGTGGCCGACCTGCAAGCACTGGCAGAGATAGCTCATAGGAAGGGAGTGCCCCTGATAGCCGATACCACCGTTATACCCTTCACCGAGACTTCGTTGAATGCGTTGGGGGTGGATGTGGAAGTGGTGTCGAGCACGAAGTACCTGTCGGGTGGTGGCACGTCGCTGGGTGGACTGGTGATAGACTATGGCTCTTTCCCTCAGATTAACCAGCGCATCAAGTACGACCTGTTGATCAATCTGGGGGCTTACATGTCACCGCAGGTGGCCTATCAGCAGACCTTAGGGCTGGAGACGCTCTACGTGCGCTATCAGCGACAGGCTGCCAGTGCGCTCTATCTGGCAGAATCTTTGAGCGAGTGTGAAAGCATTCAGGGAGTGAACTACATTGGGCTGAAGGATAATCCTTACTACGAGCTTGCCCAGCGGCAGTTTGGCCCTACGGCCGGAGCCATGCTGACCATCGACCTTCAGTCTCGAGAGCAGTGCTTCAGCATGCTGAATCGCCTGAGACTCATACATCGGGCCACCAACCTGTTCGACTCGCGCACGCTGGCCATCCACCCTGCCAGTACCATCTTTGGGCTGTTTCCTGAACGCCAGCTGGAACAGATGGACGTTCGGCAGACAACCATTCGACTGTCTGTAGGACTGGAAGATCCTGATGATCTGCTGGCCGATATTCTTCAGGCTTTGCAGGTGGATGGGCGAAAATGTTGATTCTGTGAGTGTGGGACTTTAGAGAATAAAAAATATAAGACACAAAAACCATGCAAGACGAAAAGAAACTAAGCATTATCGCCTTTTCAGGCGACTTTGACAAACTGACCGCCGTATTCACGCTGGCCACAGGCGCTGCTGCGGTGGGCTGGGAGGTGAACATCTTCTTCACCTTCTGGGGCCTCGACGCCATCAAGCAGCAACAGGGCAGAGCATTCGTCGGCTCCAACTGGCTCACCAGGATGTTCGGGTTCATGATGGGTGGACTCAAGGTGGCACCCACCTCGCGCTTCAACTTCTGCGGGGCTGGCCCCCGACTGTTCCGCTCGCTGATGCGCAAGAACAATGTGGCCACGCTGGAAGAACTGGCAGACGCCGCCAAGGCGCTGGGGGTGAACCTTTACGCCTGTGAGATGGCAATGCATGTGTTGGGGCTCAAGCGCGAGGACTTCATCCCCGAGGTGAAGGATGTGTTGGGCGTGGCATCGTTCCTGAAGTTTGCCGACGGCGGACAAACGTTGTTCATCTAAAAGTGAAAATACTGATTTCTTAAAAATAGTATATTATGGCAACAAAGACACTCGACATCACGAAGGAGCATTGCCCAATGACCTTCGTCAAGACCAAGATTGAACTGTCACGTCTGCAGCCCGGCGACACGCTGGAGGTGCTGCTGACAGAGGGAGAACCGCTGGACAATGTGCCACGCAATGCGGTTGAACAGGGCTACGACGTGCTCTCTGTGGAGCATGTGGCGGGCAGCACCCACAAGGTCGTGATTAGAAAATAATAAACAGAACAGATAGTGATTAACGATTTTAAAACACCAAACTAAACTATGGCAGATTCAAATCTTCAGCGCAGTGTGACCACTGCAACGGCCAGAAGGCTGGCCACCACCACCAAGACCGCCCCCCAGATGGGCTCCATAACTCCACGGCTGCTGCTCAAGCTGTTGCCCTGGGTGCAGGTGAGCGGAGGCACGTTCCGCGTGAACCGCACGAAGGTGGAGCTCCAGAAGTCCGATCGCCTTCAGATTCTGTATCAGAATGGCCAGCCCTCGTTCTCGGCTAAGAGTCTGAAGCAGATTCCACTATTCTCAGAATTCGACGATGAGATTGTGAACCGCTTGGCAAGCTCGTTCGAAACCAGCGAGGTAGAGATTGGCAAACTTTTCGTGGAAGAAGGCAAGGACAAGCAGAAGTTCTTCATCGTGGCCAGCGGCCAGGCCGAAGTAATCAGCAAGGGGCCCCATGGCGAAGAGTTGCGCATAGCCCTGCTGGGCGATGGCGAGTATTTCGGCGAAGCCGACCTGCTGGACGATGCAGCGTCAACCGTTTCGGTGCGTGCCGTCACGCCCACCGTATTCCTGGGGTTGAAGCTCAAGGAACTGGTGAGGCTCATCAAAGAAATGCCCGATTTCCGCGACACTTTCGACAAGGCTGTCGACAAGCAGCTGCGCCTGAAGGCCACGGTGAACGATCACGGCGAGAAGCACATCGACCTGGTGAGCGGTCATGAAGAGGACAACATCATTCCCGAGACCTACATCGACTATGAAGAGTTTCCCACGGAGTATTCGTTGAACACGCTGCAGACGGTGGTGCGTGTGCACACCCGTGTCAGCGACCTCTACAACAATCCCTACAACCAGCTCGAAGAGCAGCTGCGCCTTTCCATAGAGAGCATCAAGGAACGCCAGGAGTGGGAACTCATCAACAACAAGAAGTTTGGTCTGCTCAGTGCCGTCAGCCCCGCCTGCCGCATCACCACCCGCTACGGTTCGCCCACGCCCGACGATCTCGACGAGCTGCTCTCGCTCGTGTGGAAGGAGCCCGCCTTCTTCATAGCCCATCCGCGAGCCATTGCAGCCTTTGAGCGCGAGTGCACCTGGCGCGGCGTGCCGCCTGCAACCACCGATCTCTTCGGCACGAAAGTCATCCTGTGGCGCGGCGTGCCGCTCATACCCAGCGACAAGGTGGAAGTCGAGGGCCAGTACCTCACAGGTCGCGGCGTAGGCACCACCAAGATTATTCTTGTGCGTGTGGGCGAGAAGAACCAGGGAGTCATCGGCCTGCACCAAAGTGGCATTCCCGGCGAAATAGCTCCCTCGTTGTCAGCCCGCCTGATGGGGCTCGACAAGTTTGGCGTGGCCTCCTATCTGCTCACCAAATACTTCTCGTTAGCCACACTGACCGACGACGCCATTGCCGTGCTCGAGAATGTAGAAGTGGGCTACTATCACGACTACCAGCACCGCAATAAAGTGGAGAAATAATTCTTAGCCCCCAGCCCTCTTCCGATTGGAAGAGAGGTGATGGGGGCGTTAAACAGGAACGATATGACAGAACTACAGAATATGAATGGCTATGGCCTTGAAGACCCAGGGTTCGAACTTTTGCGCCAGGTGGCGCAAAAGTATTGCTCCGAAGAGTTCCAGGCCGTGAGCCAGGAATCCGTGCCCCAGGAGGCAGAGCCCCAGGTGGTGCCGCAGGCGCTGGCCCAGGGGGAAGCATTCCACGGCGGCCTTGGCGTCCGTCCCTTTGGCGAGGACGAGCTGCGCATGCTCAGCTATGAAGAGGCCGACACGCTCTCGACCGACGAGATCAGGAAAGATTTCCCAGTGTTGCAGCAGCGCGTGAACGGACATCCGCTGGTGTGGCTCGACAATGGTGCCACGACACAGAAGCCCCTTCAGGTGATCGACAAAATCTCGGATTACTACCGCAACTATAATTCCAACATCCATCGTGGTGCCCACACACTGGCTGCGAGAGCCACCGATGCCTACGAGGCAGCTCGCGAGAAAGTGCGCCGCTTCATCAATGCCCCGTCGGCCGCCGACATCATCTTTGTGCGCGGCACTACCGAAGGCATCAACCTGGTGGCCCAGACCTTCGGCCGACAGTATCTGACGGCAGGCGACAACGTCATCGTCTCTCAGTTGGACCATCATGCCAACATCGTGCCCTGGCAGCAGGTGGCCCATGAGCGCGGAGCCGAGCTGCGGGCCATTCCCACCGACAAGAACGGCGACTTGATCCTCTCTGAGCTGCCCCGGCTCATCAGCCCCCGCACCCGCATCATCTCCGTGGGCCACGTGAACAACACCTTCGGCACCATCAACGACGTGCAGCGCATCATCGACATTGCCCATTCCCACAACATCCCCGTGCTCATCGACGGGGCACAGAGCATTGCCCACACCCCCGTAGACGTGCAGGCACTGGGAGCCGACTTCTTCGTCTTCAGTGGCCACAAGATATATGGCCCCAACGGCATTGGCGTTGTCTATGGCCGCAAGGACATTCTGGCCAAGCTGCAGCCCTGGCAGGGCGGCGGCAACATGATTCAGGACGTCACCCTGGAGCGTACCGAGTACAACGCGCCGCCAGCACGTTTCGAGGCCGGCACACCCAACGTGGCCGACGCCATCGGACTGGGTGCTGCCCTCGACTACGTGAGTCGCATTGGCATTCGCAACATCGAGGCCCATGAACACCAGCTCACCGAGTACGCCCGCCAGCAGCTCTCCACCGTGCCCCGGCTCCACCTCATTGGCAACCCCCGGCACAGAGTCAGCGTGGTGTCGTTCTATCTCGACGGCATACCCGTGCCCGAGACGGGCAAGCTGCTCGACCAGGAAGGCATTGCCGTGCGAGCCGGTCACCACTGCGCACAGCCTGCCCTGCGGGCCTTAGGCCACGAAATGTCGGTGCGCCCCACCTTCGCCCTCTACAACACGCGCGAAGACGTAGACCGCCTGGTCATTGCCCTGCGCAAGATCGTTGGAGCATGAAAGAGAGCATCTTTTTTTTGATTTAATGTACAGAAAACGACAACAATACATTATGGCAAAGATAACAGTCAACGGAGAAACACAAGACGTACAGCTGCCCCTCACGCTCACACAGCTCATCAGGCAGAACAACGTTTTGCAACCCGACATGGTCAGCATCCAGCTGAACGAAGATTTTGTCGACCGCAACGAGTGGGACGGCATCCTGCTTCAGGACGGCGACACGGTAGACTTCCTCTACTTCATGGGAGGCGGCATGTGATTCACGATTTAGCAATTTAGTAAGTATGTTTGACTTCACAGAAGAACAGATTCAGCGCTATTCGCGCCACATCCTGTTGCAGGACGTGGGCGTTGAGGGGCAGGAAAAGATACTCAATGCCAGCGTGCTCATCGTGGGCGCTGGTGGTCTGGGAGCCCCCGTGGCCCTCTATCTGGCAGCAGCAGGCATCGGGCGCATAGGCATCGTCGACGCCGACGTGGTAGACCTGTCCAACCTGCAGCGACAGATCATTCACTTCACGAAAGACGTGGGCGTGGCCAAGGTGCAGAGCACCAAGGAGAAGATACTGGCCATCAACCCCCACGTGCAGGTGGACACCTACCACGAGCTTCTCTATTCGGGCAATGCCCTCCGCATCATCCAGGACTACGACTTCATCGTCGATGGCACAGACAACTTCCCCGTCAAGTTCCTCATCAACGATGCCTGCGTCATGGCAGGCAAGCCCTTCTCCCACGGAGGCATCCTGCGCTTCAGCGGGCAAACCTTCACTCATCTGCCCGGCACGGCATGCTATCGTTGTTTCTTCAAGGAACCACCCCCTGCAGGAGCCGTGCCCACCTGCTCGCAGGCAGGCGTGCTGGGGGCCATAGCAGGCATGCTGGGCACCATCCAGGCCGCCGAGGTGCTGAAGTACTTCACGGGCGTGGGACAGCTGCTCACCAACCGACTGCTCACCTTCGACGCCCGGCAGATGCTGTTCCGCACCATACCTGTGCGTAAGCGCCCGTCGTGCGAGGTGTGCAGTGACCACCCCACCATTCACCAACTGATAGACTATGAGCAGGCCGCATGCGACCTGCACAAATAAAAAAAACATCTGACAAAAATGAAGATACCACCAGCCATCATCGACGAACTCATAAGCCAGGCCCGGAACGACGCCCCCAACGAGTCGTGCGGCTACCTGCTGGGCCTTGTCGAATCCCCGTCAGCAGGTGGCCAGGCTGAAGCGCTCGTCACCGAGAACTACTGGATGGAGAACATTGACCATTCGCCTGAGCACTTCAGTTTTGCCCCCAGCGCCCAGTTTGCAGCCCTGCGATATGCCCGCAGCAAGGGCCTGAAGATTCTTGCCAACTGGCATTCTCATCCAGCCTCGCCGTCAAGACCTTCGGCCGAAGACCTGCGGCTGGCCAACGACCCCACCATAAGATATGCCATCCTGTCGCTGCACGAAGGCGTGCACCTCAATTCGTTCTGTATAAGGAACGGTGTGGTGACAGACAAGGAGGTGCACCGCTGAGAGGCGCTGCTGCACCTCTCAGCGGTGAAGTCCCGTCAGGAACTTCACGCTGTGCTGTCGGCCGTCGTGGCGCCAGCTGGCCATGTAGAGTCCCTGGGGGAAGGGCAGCATGCTCGTGCCGTCGCAGGCACGGAATGTGGCGACGGGACGCCCCTGGGAGTCGAAGATGGTGACGACGAACGACAGCGACGCAAGGTGGTCGGCTGCGAAATGGAGGCGGCCCGTGGCGGCGTTGTAGGCCAGTGCGTAGTCTTGATGCACGGGCGTGATGCCGCTTTCGGTCACGGCGCCTGCCTTTTCGAGCAGCCACAGGCGGTTGGCCGATGTGGCGTTGCGGTCGTCGCTGGTGTAGCTCAGAATGGGGGTGCCGTCGGCTGCGTGGCCGCCGCTCAGGTTGGCGGCGTGCTGGCTCCACAGGCTCACGATGTTGTAGCGGTGGTCGCCCTGGTCGACGAGGCTCCAGTGCTGTCGCGCGTCGGTGGTGTCGGCTGGGGCCACGGCGAGGCTTGTGCCCACGTTGGTGGTGGCTGCAGAGCCTGCGGGGCTGGGGTCGCTGAGGGCAAGACCGGTGGCGCGGTTGACCAGGAACAGGCTGCCACCGGCCAGGAGGCTGATGTGCCACTGCTGGGTTTGGCTCTGCGGGTTGCGCTGCCGACAGCACACCTCGTTGGTGTGCAGGTCGACGTCGAAGTAGGTGCCGGATCGGGCGTTGGCAATGGCATAGTAGCTTGTGGGGTCGGGCTCGAAGCCTGCTGGCTGCGCGACGGGCTGTTCTGTCGGCGTTTCGTGCTGCAGGGCGGCAAAGGCGGTGGCGAGGTAGCTGATGTGGTTGTGCAGGAAGGTTCGCACGTCGGCCACATAGCGGTCGTAGGATGAGTAGAGCACGCGTTCGCGCAGGGCTCTTGTGCCGATGCCCCACCGCTGATAGTTGAGCTGCTGCGACGCGTCGATGAGAGCCGTCAGGCTGTCGAGCTTCTCGTTCAGATAGTTCTCCAGTCCCGCCTCCACCAGTTCCTGGAAGCGGCGGTTGATGAGTTGTGCAAACCAGGGGTCGTTCCACATCTGTTGCAGCCATTCGCGACAGCCGTTGCCGGGCGAGCCGTAGCCGTGGTCTTTCATGAGCTGGTGCTGGGTGTCGCTGGTGCCGCCCCGGTCGGTTCGGCTGTCGTTGTTGTAGGCCAGGTCGTAGTCCCATAGTGGTCCCCAGTAGATGTGGTCGTCGTTCTGCTCTTTATAGAAATAGGTGCTGAAGAAGCCGTCGATGTTGGCGCTTATCTCCGTGCAGATGTACCAGTTGGCCAGTGACGTGGAGTCTACCAAGGGCCTGTAGCCGGCCACGGTGTCGGTGAATGCTGGCGAGAACAGCCTGTCTTCGAAGTCTTGCACAAACGACTGTATGTAGGCCAGCTGTCTTGGGGCTATCTCATCTTCGTCGGGGTAGTGAATGCGCACGGGCACCTTCCTGGTGGTGCTGAAGCCTGTGGTGCCAGATGCGAAGTCCTTGAAGCCGTCGACCTCGAGCAGGTAGCCGCCGGTGATATTGCTCGATGGGGAAAGCGGAAAGTCTTGTTCGGCCACGTCAACGCGGTGCGGGCGCACGTCGATCTGGTCTGACAGCTGGTAGTTGCCGACGTATTGGCCGTTGAGCGTCAGGTCGGCAAACTTTGCTGCCGGTGTGAACTTCATTCCGGCGAAGTCGCCCATGAGGCTTGTCAGGGCGTTGCGCAGCAGTGTCTTGTCGGCATGATTGGCCAGCAAGGTCCATTTCTTGGTGTTGGGGCGCCCCTTTCCCAGCAGTTTCACTTTCTCATGAAACTTCAGCTTGTAGGGCTTCTTGGCGAGCTTGGCCGTGGAGTTGCCGCGCACCCTCACCAGCAGCGAGTCGTAGAAGCTCACGTGGTCTTGTTCGTCGACATACCACATCCTTGCATAGACCGTTTCGGTCTTGCTTGTGATGCTGTTGCCGGTGAAGGTGTTCAGGTAGATGTGTGGCAGATTGGTCAGCCTCACGTGGGTGCTGTCTGCTTGTGCCCAGCAGGCCACGGCTGTGAACAGGGCGATGAGGGCCGCTGAAAGTCGTTTCATATTTGCAGTTCGGTTTCAGTGTAGTGGGTGCAAAGTTACGAAAAAAGCTTGTAAAAGCGAAGCGATTTTGGAAGATTAACGCAATTCGGCCTGAAATAAAGGCAAGACGGGGAAGAACAGGGAAGTTTAACTTGGGGCAAAAAGCAAATTGGGGAGGATTAGTGAAGAAGTTAGGTTGCCAAATCGTAACCCAGAAAGCAGGTATCTGAGGCGGGTTAGATTTCCTAAAACGACAACGCAAATCGGGGTAGAATGGTGTACCTTTCACCGCTCTTTCGCCGCCTGTTTCTTATTCCGCAAACTGCTACATTTTGCATAGCGATGAATGCCTAAAAAGATAGTAGTTTTGCAGCCAAAATTAAAAAAGAGTAAGAAACTTGAGAAGTACTTTTAACATTCTGTTCTATGTGAACAAGAGTAAAGAAAAGAATGGTGTAGTGCCAGTGATGGGCAGGGTTACGATTAACGGAACTCAGAGCCAGTTCAGTTGTAAGAAGACGATTCCGCTTGACATGTGGGACGTGAAGGGGAATTGTGCCAAAGGGCGCAGTAAGGAGGCATTACAGATTAACCGCGAACTGGATAACATCAAGGCGCAGATTATCAAGCACTATCAGCACCTTTCGGATCGCGAGGCTTTCGTAACGGCAGAGATGGTGCGTAATTCGTATCAAGGCTTTGGTAGCGAATACGAGACGTTGTTGAGCGCTTTCGACAAGGATATTGCCAATCAGAAGAAACGTGTGGGTAAGGACAGGGCTGCAAGCACGCTTTGGGCTATGGAGCGTTCGCGTAAGGATGTGGCAGAGTTCATCCAGTCGCACTATCGTCGCACTGACATGTCAATGCTGGAACTGACGCCAGAGTTTATCAAGGACTTCGCCGCCTACCTCAGCACAGACCGAGGACTGGCTAATGGAACAATCTGGCAGAGGTGTATGTGGCTGAAAGGTGTTGTGCTGAGGGCGCACTACAACGGTAAGATTCCCCGTAACCCGTTCGCCCAGTTCCACATTAGCCCCAACTGCAAGGAAAGAGAGTTTCTGACCGAGGATGAACTGAAGGCTGTCGTAACCCATGAGTTCGAGGATGACGATCTGGCCTTCGTGCGTGACATTTTTGTGTTCGTGTGCTTCACCGCTCTCTCGTTCATCGACGTGAAGAACCTGACGACAGACAACATCGTGGACATCAACGGTGACAAGTGGATTATCAGCAAGCGACACAAGACCAACATCCCCTTCCAGGTGAAGCTGATGGAGGTTCCCTTGCAGATTATCGACCGCTACAAGCACCTACAGGAAGACAAGCTGGTATTCGGCAAGATGAATTACTGGTCGATGTGTAAAAAACTGAAAACGGTGATGACCGCCTGTGGCATAGAGAAAGCCATCTCCTACCATTGTGGCAGACACTCGTTCGCAACCTTGGCGCTTTCAAAGGGTATGCCCATCGAGAGCGTGAGCCGTGTATTGGGACACACCAATATCGTGACCACGCAGATTTACGCCCGCATCACAAGCCAGAAACTCGACAACGACCTGACGATGCTCGGCAATAAACTCAACGCATCATTCAAGATTATAAAGAGAACATAACTACTAACGGCGCATTAAAACTTCAGAGCAGAAAGACGAATGATTAGCGAAGTCTGTCATCCGTCTTTCTGCGTTATAATCCCACTGCACACGAACCACTAACGGCTCTTTCTTTTTCCCTATCGTTTATATGCAGGATGATAGCAACTTTCTAGAACCCTCTCCAAATCACTCTCACGATAAAGCACCTTGCCACCTAACAATATATAAGGTATCACACCATCATTGCGGTATTCCTGTAGCGTTCGTCTGCTGACTTTCAGAATGCTGGCCACCTCTTTGTCTGTCAGATAGCGTTCACCATCAAGCAATGGACGATAATTGCCTGTCATTTTTTTATAAAGGACAAGCAACTCCTTCATGTTCTCCAGTGCATTCTTCACACCAACGTTATGCGGCATTATCAGTTCATTCATAAGCTGCTCGTTTTGAGGTTATACTTCTTGGCATCCTTATCCCTACCAGCCACAACATGAAGAATATGCTCCACATCCTCGAGCTTATAGTACACCTTGCGGTTGATTTGAGAATAGGCCAACGTTCCGTTATCACGAAGCGTTTGTAATGTTCTCGGACTGATATTCAGCATCTGGCATACATCTTGATTGTCGAGCCAATCGTCTAACCCTTTATCATTGCCTCTACTGGCCGTCTCCTTCATCTTTGCAACGAAACTGTTAAAGCTCGTCAGCAGTTCCTCGTAGGTACTGCGCTCAATTGATATTACTTCCATGTCTGTTTCGTTTTTGTTTTATCTGGGCGCAAAGGTACATCAATATCCGCAGACGGACTGCATTAGAAAATTATATTTCGTTTTTTAACATTAGCGGCGGTTCTTTCTTTTGCCTTCTGCTGAGCTTGCTCATATTTGGTCGATGTGTATGGGGCATGACTACAGAAAGTACATATTAGGCTATGCCCTATAAAGGCGTTGCCGATAAAACCTATGCAGTTTTGTGTGGTACTCCACAGAAAACTGCGTATTAGGCTACACCCTTCTACGGAACCTAATTGCGGAATTGTAAACGACAAAAGTGAGTGATCTTTTTATCTCCTCTATCAAATCGTAATTCATGTGCCGTTTTTTGTAATAGTCTCAACATTGAACTAATAGCGTCCAGCTTCTCATCCATGAGCAGATATGCAAATTCTTTCTTCTCAAATTATCAGACTCTTTGTGAATGAAGATTGTAAGAAACCGTCGGCATCCTTTGATTTAGTGCGAGCTATCGGCTTTTTGGTCTTATCGTATGATCCTATGTTATTGAATGTGCAAGTTTTCTGTATTTTTGAAAAGTCTGGTTTTCTTTCCCTCATAATAGAATACAAAAGCAGTAATTGTTCTTTCTTATTGAGTATACTTAGAGTATACTTAGCTATAAAACAAACCATTTTCACTACATTTTATGTGATTTTTGCAATTGAGTGAGTATTAATCGAAGAATTTTTCGTATTTTTGCAGCAAGTTTGGTAAGTTGGTACTTGTGTGACAGGCAAAGAGGTTCGACTCCTCTCAAACATAGGGAATTTTATGTTTAATGTAATAACGAAACATGATGAAAACATTTAATTACATTTCGTCGGCTTCGTTTATCAAAAACGTACAGCCGTCCTGGAGAAGGGTTGCTGCTTTTGTGCTGAAACACTTTTGGAATATCGTTCTGTTAGTAGGTATGATTTCAAGAGGCATCGAAATTGAACATTTGGGAGCTTTATTGCCAGTCTATTACTATACAGACTTTTTCAAGGATTTACGTGAACTGTTACGGAGTTTGCTTTGCACAAATGAAAATCCCTTTAGCGCAGATAAACCGTCTGCGCTTTTTGAGTATAAACCTTCTTGCGCATTGTAGTTATGATAGTTTTCAACGGTACTGAAGCATTTGAGATATCTTCTATAGCGAATATTGAGGAAGAATTTAGACATCACTCGATAGAATCTCAACAATTACCATATGTGCAGTTACAAAGAGAGAAAGATGGTTCTCTCTATTGTAAAATCGGTTATGTCAGCCTTGATGGAATTCATAAAGAAGAGAATGAAGACATACAAATAGGGAATGTCTTGATTAGCATGATTGACGTGAGCCAAGAGATTCATAAGGAAAACATGTGGATTAATGCTGAATATTATATCGATTATCATTATTCAATAATAATATATCTTGATAGTAATTATCAAAATCGATTTGAATTCTATTCTACAGATAGTGTGACTTATAAAAACGGGAAAATCATATCTAAAAGTAACAATTCCATTATATCCTTTTTTACATACATCGTTCCACAAATAAATAATGCTATTGATTCGGGAATACCGCCTTCTGAGCTAAATATGGAGTATTACTATCAAAAGTATAAAGATGGAGGACGGGATTATGCATCTTACGAAACTTCTCCTTATAGTATAAGCCTTGACTATGCATTGGATTTGATTTATAGCCTACAAGTTCGAATTGAAAACAGCAAGCCTCATGCGTATAGCGATGATGATGTAACTTGCTATGCAACGTTTGAGGGAAGAAAAGGAATTATTTATAATGTTTATATAGCTCACCTGTTTGCAAAACTCATCAAAGCATCTATAACCAAACAACGTGGCAACAATCAAAATGTAATATATTCCGCAAAGTTTTATGAGCTGCCAAACTACTTGAAGTATGATGTGGAATCACTAAGAAGATATATACTAAGAAAACTCTACATTGGAATCATACTGAACTATGAACAAGTCAAGGCGGAAGAAGGTTTTTGCCATTGTGGTAGCATAAGAGATTGTAAAGACGTTGAACAAAACGAAACCATACGTTCATTATTAAACTTTGTTCTTGGAATTAAAGCCACGTGCTTTGAAGATGGAGAAAATCGGGTTGGACGTGATGATAGGGGCTGGACAGAATATACGGTACTATTTCCTACAGAATATGGATTTGTACCCTCGAAATTCTTGTTGGAGCTGATTAATAACACATTGGATGTCAAATTAGAAAGACAAGATGAAAACCTATGCTATTATCATCGCTACACAACAGAGGCTAAGTATATTGCGGGAATGGCATGGAGGCGAGATTTCGGATCTTATGAATTGCAGCGGAATTATCTTCATCGGTTATTAAAGAAGATTGTACCAATGATTTCTTCCAAGGATGATTTGGATAAACTTATTTAAAAAAGACAAGAATGATTGACTACTCTATAACCAAATATATTATAAAGAACAATCGAACCATCCATTTCAATGATTTGGATGATTATGACCGTGTTAAACAGGTTTTCATTGCATCCGATTTCGACATTTCTGATGATTGTGCCAATCATTTCAAAGGGATGAAGAGCCTTGAAAGATTCGATGTATTGGATAAACGTAGTCGATTCTATTCTGAGGATGGTGTTCTTTATGCAAACGTCACTAAAAATCCAAAGGACAAACTTCGCAGCAAAGAAATGTTCTATAACTTCGATGATGATTTTAGTGGGAGGGTTCTTGTTGCATTTCCGACAAACTATCCTTGTAAATCGTTTGCAATCCCTGATGGAACTATTGCCATATGCAAGGGAGCTTTTGAATCGACTAATATTGAAGAATTGACATTACCTTCCTCACTAGAATTTATAGATTTCCATTCTCTTGAAGCAACTAAAAGTTTGAGACTGTTGCGAGTTCCAAACAAGATGATTGTAATATATGATCACTTTGAGATAGGAAAGGAAGGTGACTTCACAATAGAAAGAAATGATGGAAAATCGCTGAATGAAGAAATTGCCAGTTTATGGGAATCCGTAACAGCGCCACTTCCAAACGAGCCTAAAGATGAAGAACATTTAGGACTGAAATTTAAGGGAAATGTATTATACCCAAGATATATCGTTTGGCCAAATGAGGAAGGACACAAAGAGATTTCAACTGCTCTCACTGATAAAGAAAAAGTATTATTGTATTGGCAAAAGCATAAAGCCTTAGATAAATGCAGTGATGACGATAGGATAATGATGGCTTTGTTCCTTTTCCTTATAGACCCGTGCAAGTTACATCCTTCTGACGGATACGAGGCAAATATTATTATGGACATCGCATTTGGTGGTAACGGGGTCTATGATGCTTGGCTAAAAAAACAAGCATGTTCATCAAAGGACTATAAACATTTGAAAGAATTGTTGAATAATGACAAGGTTAGATTTCTTGACTATATTAGCGTCTCGACAATTCATCATCTTTTAAAGGAACGAGGAGAGGACATATTGGGAGCATTGTCTGAGAAAGACAATGTTGTTGCTATTTCAAATCTCCTATTTATTCGTGAGGCAACATTTCTTCATGATGCTTCCTCTTTGATGAGTAAAGCAGCCAAATTAGGTGACCCAGTGTCAATGTGGGAAACAACTCTTGACTTATATAGGCATGGTGAGGGAAATATGCCAATAGTTCTTGCATTATTGCATAAGTTGGCAAATGGTGAAACTAATCTCCCCTATATTCATTTGGACGATTTGATGTGGGATGCAAAGAACAATTTGAAATGGATTGAGAATAACAGAAATGAGATTGACAAAGGGAATTACGGGGCCCCGTTTGATTATGCGAAATAAGTTATTAACTTTGCAAAGCGAAACGAGATATGGCAAAAAGAAGAGAAATAAGAAACAGTACGGCTGAGTTCCTAATCTTTCAGATAGAAGGAAAGGAACAAGGGATAGAAGTCTACTATAAGGACAAAACGGTGTGGTGTACTCAGAAGGCTATGGGTATGTTATTCGACTGTACTTCTGACAATATAAGTGTGCATTTGCAGAACATCTATGATACAGACGAACTAAAAAAGGAGGCAACTACCGAGAAAATTTCGGTAGTTCGACGTGAAGGCAACAGGGATGTCAACCGTATGCTTCAGTTTTACAACCTCGATGCCATCATCAGTGTGGGGTATCGTGTCAATAGCATCCGGGCTACTCAGTTCCGCCAGTGGGCCACAAGTGTGCTGCGTGAATATGCCATTCGTGGTTATGTGCTGGACAGGAAACGAATGGAGAATGGCACGTTCTTGGATGAGGACTACTTTGAACACCTGTTAGCGGAGATTCGAGAGATCCGTTTGTCTGAGCGACGTTTCTATCAGAAATTGACGGACATCTATGCGACAGCAGTTGATTACAATTGTGATGCGCCAACGACAAGGCTCTTCTTTAAGATGATGCAGAACAAGATGCACTATGCTGTTCATGGACGCACAGCCGCAGAGTTAATAGTTGAGCGTGCTGATGCTGAACAGGAACACATGGGGTTGACGACTTGGGAAAACGCACCTGACGGCAAAATAGTAAAGACAGATGTGTCGATAGCCAAGAACTACCTAAAAGAGGTGGAACTGGCAGACATGGGGCAGTTGGTGAATGGTGTACTGGAATTGGCAGAACGTATGGCTAAACGTCATATCCCAATGACAATGGAGGACTGGGCCAAACAGATTGATACCATCTTGGCGGCTGGTGGTAATGATGTGCTACAAACGACAGGTTCAGTAACAGCTGAAGAAGCCAAGGAACATGCTGAGACAGAATTTGAGAAGTACCGTGTCATTCAAGATCGTTTGTTTCAGAGCGATTTTGACAAGTATTTGGGTGAGTTACCTTTTGAGAGCGAGTAAGATTCCTGTATGCAACATATCATTTCGGTAGAAGGACGTAGCCTAATACGCACTTTTCTGGCAGGTGCCACAAAAGATGCCGCAATCAGTTCAAGAGCGATGAGCAAGCTCAGAAGAAAAAATTGAGTTTGAATTTGGTTAATTGAAATAGAATGATTACCTTTGCACTCGATGATGAGTCATAAATGGTTGCTGGCTCAGCGTCGGGTGTTCTTTGATGCAGTTTATAGCAGAATGTGGAATTGAGTACGGTTGCCAAATCGTAACCCAGTTTTTCCTCAATCCCCCAGACAGCCTTTATACAAAGAAAAGCTGAGAATTCTTACAAAGTTACGGAAAAATTTTGTAAGTTGTCAAGAATTTAGTATCTTTGCGGCATCAAACCTATAAACTTAAAATAATGAGAAGCTTTTTGATAACCATGCTGCTCGTCTG
>CACXUV010000014.1 GCA_902770845.1 uncultured Prevotellaceae bacterium | reverse complement strand
AAAATCGTGACCGTATGTCCTAAACTTATACGATGTTTAACATCGGATATTTAGAACATTATCCATAATCTGGTGCAAAGGTAAGAGGCTACACCCTTCTATGGAAACTAATTGCGGCATTGCAAGTGTACTTGATAATTGGCTATGTGTCATTAGACTACACAAAAAGACGAAGCCTGTAGCCTCGTCTTTTCAGCAACACTAATTAAAAAACTAGTGCAGATAGCCCATTGCTTATCTGTAAACGGTAACATATTTGCCTTTGCTACCATAGCAAATATTGCATGGAATTATTCCTTGGCCATTACAACGAGAGCATCTATGCAGCCTGTCCCCTATGTATTTTGTACCAGAGCCACCGCAATTGTCGCATCCCATTGTTCCCATTCCCCCACAGCCGAAACATGCCTGCCACTCCTGTACAGGTATCGGGTCACGATGATGCTCTACAACTACTGTTGTAGTTCCACCTCCAGAATTACTGCTGTTTGAATTGCTGTTGCCGGATGAAGAAGCGGTGCTTGATGAAGTTATTGAGCTTGAAGAAGAACTTGATGATGTCTTTTTTATCCAAAATAGATTTTCATACGGCTTATAGTCAAACTTCGTAAGATCACTGTAGTTAACTTTTTCTTCTCCGTTGACTTTCACATACCATGATCCATCATTGCCTTTATAAGGACTTGGATATTTTATTTCACAAAGAGGAAGGACTACATTACCATTCAAGTCACTAATACCGAACATATCTCCCCTCCAGAACCAAATGTAAGCACAATCTCCTTTTGCACCCATGCTTGCGTCATCACAATCCAAAGTAAATATTTCCCTGCCTTTTGCGTCTAAGATTATCGTACCTTTCACCCCTTTCTTTTTAACACGCCAAAATATCATACCAAGATCATTCCCATCTAAGGTAATTTCCTCATAATGTCTATCTGGGGAAATTACAAGCGTCCCCATGCGTGTATAGGCTCCTTTATATTCACCTTTTCTTACACAAAAGAAACGAGTACAATTTCCGCTAAAACACTCATAACTTACGCCGTCATATTTAATAGGTACTATATTGTTCCCGTCTTCATCTCGGGCACCATAAAGGTTACCGCGTTTGAGCAAATACCAAACGTAGCCGTCATCCTCTTCCACCTGACGGAATTTCATGACTTGGCCTCCTTGCTGAGTTGAACGTGTTGTTGTAGCTTGTCTTTTCGCAGGCTGCTTCTTTGTCTGTGCACCCCCGCTGATACTGCACATTCCCAATGCTAGCACCATCAATAATAATCTCTGTTTCATAATTCTATAGTTATAAAGATTGAAAGTTTGTTCCATTCCATGCATTCACGCACTTGCTCGTCGGCGTATGGTTCGCCATTAAACCGATCGGACTTGTGGGTCATACCCTTTTCCGTACCATAATATAATAGGTAAGGATAGTTCTGGGTACGAGAGAAGGCTATAGCCTCTTTCAACAACTCCACATCACCACCGCACTCATAGAGGAAACGGTTGAAGTCATGATTGTCAAGAAGCAGCCAAAGCTTATAATTGGGATGGTCGGCATAGCGGGCAAAGTGTTCCTTTACTGCTGTCTCCAGCTTTTGGTTGCCAGAAATGTGATGTCCCGACTTTGCTGCCTTGCACATCAGCGACTGGTATTCAAAATCGAGTACGCCATCGAAGATGCCTATATAGCATAGTTGCCAGGCTTCCTGTCTGCTGATCTCGCCACTTTTCACTCTCTTGGCGAGTTCCTTTGGCAGATGTTTTCCATGAGGCGGTCCTAATATTTCGCCTATTATCATGACATTCGGATATACTTTCTTGATTTCTTCTCTGAATGCTTTCCAGAAACTCAGTGAAGGCCCTTTCGCATAATCCAGACGAATAGCATCAAAGCCAAGCTGACAGAGGTCTTTGCCCCTCGCTATCATATAGTCTTTGGCTTCAGCATTGTCGAGGTCGAACTCTGGCAGATACTCAATGCCATAAAAGAACTTCGGCGCTCCATCCCGCTTTTTCTTGAACCAGTCAGTATATGCATTCACCAACGGGTTGTTGATGTGGCAATGATTGGCCACGAAGTCTGCCGTGATAGTCATTCCCCTGCGATGCACAGCTGCTATCAGTTGTCTGACATCCTCCCAAGTGCCGAAATGCTCATCCACTTGCTCATAGTCCAAGATATGATAGCCGTGATATTCATTCGTCTTATAGAATGGTGTCAGCAAAATGCCATTGCAGCCCAACGATTGGATATAGTCGAGCTTTTTCATGATGCCTTGCAAGTTCCCACCTTTAAAGCATCGCCCTTCCCGCTTCAGATCGCAACCAGCAAAGCGGTCAATCATGATGTGATATATATAGTGATTGTTATTTGCCATTGTTTTTTCTATGTATGGTATTTATAAGATATTTCCACCAGTATTTAATTTTTGCCCAAGAAAACTTATCGGTAATAAACATGAACTCAATCCATATAAAGTATAGTAGAAAAGTAAATCCCCAGAGAAGTACGCTAAAGGTATTATAATTAACACCATTTATGGACATAGTATTTGTCGTAATCCAACTCCGGACTTCGTCAAATCCAACAAGAGCAGAAAAAAACGTAGCAACCAAAGACACAAGCCCTAAAACAATAGAGATTCTGTTGTGTCTTTTCGAGTATGAGAATTGTTTGCTATTAAGGTAAGCCTCAACATCATCCTTTGAATCTTCATATTCTTGAGACACTCCCAAGCCTTTGTAAAGTATCTTTATACGATTATCAGCTTCACTCATATTAAACAGTCTCATTTTAAAGAGTCTGTTCAAATTATCATATAATTTCTTTATTTCCCCTGATTCACTATCGTCGTCTATTTTAGCACGAATGAATTTCGACCTCTTAATAAAATATAAACTATGACACAATTCATACAGCATTCTGGGGTCAATATCTGTGATACTTTCAGATAATCTGCAGTCTTTGGGTTCTTGTAAGTTCACGTATGGATAATGCGTGCAAAAGAATGTCAATCTGTTGGGGGTTGTGAAGAAACGTTCCGAGTAGTTGTTAGAATAGGAGTTGGCAACGAAATTATTAATCAAATCTTCAGGTAAACTTGCATAATTCTCATTGCCCTCCGTAACGCCATAAGCAAAACGGTTAGCGTCTATGCCATCTAACACTTGGTCATAAGAATTTGGCTTATCGTCATAGTAGTTATCTTCAAACGCAGATTTAACTTCTTGGGACGTAGTTGAACAAACTGTAGAGTTTAATGATACTGTCCGAATAGATGTAGCCGATGCATCAAAGGCTATATTACAGTCAGGCTCCAAATCAAAGTCCTTGACTATTTCCTCTAACCACAGCCTATGAAACACAACAGGGTCTTCTTTTGGATAGTATAGTCCAATTTTATCTTTGTTTCTATCATTCTCAGAATAGAATGCACGTTTAAGCATCACAATATCCTGTGCATCACTTATCTCTATTAATTTATTCGCTCCATCATTTATGTTTTCGAAACATTTGTCAATACATGTTCCTATAGCCAAGAAGTATTGAACACCCATTTTTTCTTTAGTGGATGGAACATAACAGAGAATGTTTACGTTTAGCTTAACTCTTCTTTCCTTTGGGCTGCTGTTCCCAAAAACAGTGTTGTAATAGAAAGGTTGGTTGTAATAAGGAATCGCTGCATAATCACATTTGGCAGAAATGCTTTGAAAAATTGCCTGACACTCAATAGGACGCCAAGTCGTAACTCTTTTTTGAAGCATACATTTATTAATCTTGTTGATAGGAACAAGAAAATACATGGATGCCATGAAGATGTTCTGTGCCATAGACTTTACTTTTTGAAGTTAGTAATAAATGACGCAAAAAGTCAAGCCACAAAGAATGGCGTGGCCACCCTTATGCACTAAACCTTAGGGGCGAGCCTAGGAAATTTGGAACCCCTCACTTCAATACAAGAATGCTCCACGCCAAAGGCGTGTGCATAGCTAATGCTTGAAGTGAAGAATGACCATTCTTTGGCCTTTCCCTTTGCTTCTTAAATCGAACTATTCCAAATTAGTTTCCTAGGCTTCTTCGGTAAGTGCGAAATAATAAGCTAATGCATCTATGGCTCAGGATTTCTCCCCCAAGCCGATGCAAAGATAATAATTATTCCGCAGATTAAACACCTTTTTATGAAAAATCACCTCAAAAAGTTGCAGAATTGAGAAAAACGCATTATATTTGCAACCGAAAACAGGAAGATTCTCGGATAAGACAGTCCGAATCAAACGATAACAGAACCCGTCGGCATCCCGTAGATCTGCTGGCGGGTCACCTTTTTTATAGAGTATGAGCAATCAGAAGCCACGTACAATAGAAGAACAATTCCAACTCCTCCGCTCAAGAGGAATGGAGTTCAGCAATGAAGAGGAAGCCAAGCAGTGTTTGGCACACATTAGCTATTTCCGTCTGAAATACTATTGGTCGGATATGCGCGATGAAGAGACGGAACATGATTTCAAGGAAGGTGCTTCATTTAATGACGTGATTGGCCGATACGACTTTGACCGCAGTCTGCGACTTATACTCTTTGATGCTATCGAAATCATAGAAGTGGCTTTGAGGGCCAAGATTATCAACCATTTGTCGCAGGTAAAAGACAGCGGACTTTGGTACTTGGACGAATCTCTTTTTGAGCGTTCTGACTATTACGAGGACTTCGTGCTTGACCTTAAATACGAGTTTGACCGCAGTACGGAGCCTTTTGCCAAGGAGTACATTGCTGAGCATTCCAATTGGGATTGGGAGTCGATGGCAGGCGATAACCCTGATGCATGGATGATACTTGAAAGTGCAACCTTTGGTACACTCTCAAAGATGTACAAGAACCTGAAGAGCCAATTGCCTGAACGTGCTGCAATCGCTAATGACTTTGGACTCTATTCTTCAAAGGAGCTATCCAGTTGGTTGGAGGCTATTTCTGTATTGCGTAATATCATAGCCCATCACTCTCGCCTTTGGAACCGTAGTCTTGCTAAGCAGATAACCAATCCCAAAGGTCATCGTGATAAATGGCTATTGAATCCATTGACAGACAATCAGAAGAAGAAACCTTATGGAGTAGTTACAGCCATGCTCTATCTCTGCAATGCCGTTTATCCGGAAAACCAGATTAAGGAGAAGCTGCTCTCACTGTTAGACAAAAGCACAACCATTCCCATTTACAAGTACGGATTCACTGGTGACTGGCGTAAAGAACCTATATGGAAGTAGGTAAGCTCACAAAATAAAAATGGCTGTTCATTTGGCGGATTCAGAAGAAATAATTACCTTTGCACCCGAAGTTGAGTCATGAAACGGCTGGTGACCCATCTTCGGGTGTTCTTCGACAAGCGAAGCGGCAAAGCCGAGCGCATTGAGCAATTTATAGCAGAACGTGGAATTGAGTACGGTTTCCAATTCGTAACCCCGAAAATCCTCAATTCCCCAGACTGCCTTTATATAAAGAAATCCTGCGAATCCTTACAAAGTTAAGAAAAAACGAGAGAAGAACAAAACAAACGCGTTTGTTTTTTCTTCCAAGTACCAGTAACTTCGCGACTTTGTCACAAAGCTACAAAGAAAAGAGAAAAAAAAACAAAAAGAAAAGTTCGTTTTCTTTTCGAGGTCGAGGGTATTGGCGTGGGTTCCCACTTTAAATTTTTTAGGAATTACAAGCATATCAGGCGTTAAAAGTACGAAAAGGCGCTGAATGGGAAGACTTTGTTTGTTGAAGAAAAATGGACACGAACCGCGTTATAATTCAAAAATTCTGAACCAACAGCGCCTTGGCCCAAAACAAGGCAGTTTTGAATGCTTCTGTAAACCGTTGATGCTCAACCGTTTCCAGAAAACGGTCTTTCTGACCGTCTGCAACGGGGCCCCCATTGCAGCGCAATAGCGGCCCCGTTGCAACACAAGAGGGCCCTCGTTGTGCCACAAAAAGGGTGCTGTTGCCAACTAACCGGGGCCCCATTAGGCAACGCCCTCATCGGAAAAGTGCAGGAAACGGGCCGAGCCATGCCTGGAAAGGGGCTCCGAACGCTCTGTTTTGCGAAAAAATTTTGTCCGCTTTATCGAAAAAACGGGGGCCCCGTTGGCAAATGAAACAAGGCCAAACAAAAATGAAACATGCGGCTTTTGGCAACAGCACAAATATTCGTAATTTTGTGGCGAAGAAACAACCCTATTTATTACACAATGAAAAAAGCAATCACACTCTTAGCCTTCGTGGCCACCAGCTGCTCGCTGCAAGCACAGCTGCCCACCCGCATCGAGGCTTTCCCCATCAGCAGCGTGCGCCTGGGCGACAGCCAGTTTCTGCGCAACCAGCAGGCCGACATTCACTACCTGTTGGGGATGGACGCCGACCGTCTGCTGGCACCTTACCTGAAAGGGGCCGGACTGAAGCCCAAGGCCGAAAACTACACCAACTGGGAGAACACCGGACTGGACGGCCACATTGGCGGACACTACCTCTCGGCGCTGAGCTACATGCTGGCTGCCACGGGCAACAAGGAAATTGAGACGCGGCTGGACTATTTCCTCAGCGAACTGAAACGATGCCAGGATGCCCAGTCCAACGGCTATCTGGGCGGCGTGCCCAACCCGGAGAAAATCTGGAGCGAGATAGCACGGGGCGACATTCGGGCCAACTCGTTCGGACTGAACGATCGCTGGGTGCCACTCTACAACATTCACAAGATCTATGCCGGACTGCGCGATGCCTACCTGGTGGCTGGCCGCAAAGAGGCCAGGGACATGCTGGTGAAGCTGACCGACTGGATGATTCAGGAGGTGGGCCAACTGAGCGACGAGCAGATTCAGCAGATGCTCATCAGCGAGCAGGGCGGACTGAACGAGACGTTTGCCGACGTCTACGGCATGACGGGCAACAAGAAATACCTGCACCTGGCCCACCAGTTCAGCGACCAGCGCATGCTGCAGCCACTGCTCAAGGGCGAAGACAACCTGACGGGCAAGCATGCCAACACGCAAATACCAAAGGTGATTGGCTACAAGCGCATTGCCGACCTGGAAGGGCTGCAGGACTGGGACCGCGCCGCACAGTTCTTCTGGCAGGTGGTCATTGCACAGCGCAGCGTGTCGATTGGCGGCAACAGCATGCGCGAGCACTTCAACCCCACCAACGACTTCAGCGGCTTGCTGGCATCGGAACAGGGCCCCGAGAGCTGCAACACCTACAACATGCTGCGACTCACCAAGATGCTCTATCAGACGTCGGCCGACAAGAGCTACATTGACTACTACGAACGCGCCCTCTACAACCACATCCTGTCCATCCTGAACCCGGTGCAGGGGGGCTTTGTCTACTTCACGCCCATGCGTTCAGGCCACTATCGCGTCTACTCTCAGCCGCAAACCAGCATGTGGTGCTGCGTGGGCACGGGCTTGGAGAACCCGGCCCGCTACGGTGAAATGATCTATGCCCATGAGGGTCAGAACCTCATCGTGAACCTGTTTGTGCCGTCTACGCTGACGTGGGGCGACATGACCGTGGTGCAGGAGAACCACTTCCCACAGGAAGCCTCGACACAGCTCACACTGAAGATGAAGAAGGCCAAGACGTTTGCACTGAACATCCGACAGCCCAAATGGACCACGGGCATGAGCATCAAGGTGAACGGACAAGCCGTGGAACACCGCGCAAAGAACGGCTACCTGGCCGTGGAGCGCAAGTGGCAGGACGGCGACGTGGTGAGCGTCACGATGCCCATGCACCTGACGGCTGAGACCACGCCCGACGGGAAACCACAATACTCCTTCCTCTACGGCCCCATCGTGCTGGCTGCCAAGACGGGCACCGACCGGCAGGACGGCTTGTTTGCCGACGACAGCCGTGGCGGACACATTGCCAACGGCCCCAAGATTCCGCAAACACAGATGCCGGCCATGATTGGACTGAAGGACGACGTGGTGGGCCACCTGGCACCCGTCGACGGAAAGCCCCTCACATTCAAACTGACGGGACTCACGCTGCCACAGTATGAAGGCATGACGCTGCAACCGTTCTACCAGCTCTATGAGTGCCGCTACCAGATTTACTTCCCGCTCTACTCGCAGGCCGAATGGGACGTGCAGCAGCAGGAAATAAAGGCGCAGGAGCAGGCCCGCATGCAGCTGGAAGCCATCACCACCGACAAGGTGTACTGCGGCGAACAGCAGTCGGAGAGCGACCACTTCATCACCAACGACAATGCCTGGAACGGTTCAGACGAGGGCACACACTGGCGCCGCGCCTGTGGCTGGATGGCCTATCAGATGAAGTGCAGCGAAGGCAAGACGCTGCGGCTGAAGGGATTTGCCGACCGCGAGCGCATCGTGGTGAGCATCGACGGCAAGGAACTGGGCACCGTGGGCTTCGACCGCCAAGGCACGGCCACACTGGAACTGCCCGCCGGACTGGATGCCGAAAAGACGGTTGTGAAACTGGCTGCCGAGCCTGGCCGACAAACGCCTCGCATCAGCGAAATCAGGGTGTGCAAATAAGCACTGGCAACAAAGACAGAAAAGCGAATCGCGTGCATGAAATGTTTCGACACTCATGCACGCGACTCTTATTGTGTGTTTTCCTGGTTATTTCCTGGTTATTTCCTGAACAGATGGGGAATGAACTCATGAAGTCCGCGACGCCAGGTGAGGAACTCATGACCCGTGCCTTCAGACTCGGAGCTGTCTACCTTGATGCCCATTTCGCGCAGCTGTCTCACGATGTCGCCACTCTTGATGAAGTCGTCGGAGCCCCAGTTCATGTACATGTAATGCACCTTCTTGTTGAACTCGTCGGCATTGGCAAACACGCCATCATAGGCGGTCTTCACGTCGAGGCCGAAGATGGCTCCGCTGAAGGTGCCAAGCCAAGCAAACTTGTCGAGGTTCTGCAGCACCACGTCGAACGTCTGGTGGCCGCCCCACGACAGTCCGGCCATGGCACGGTTCTCCCGGTCGGCCTTCGTGCGGAAGTGCTGGTCAATGTAGGGAATGAGGTCGTTCAGCAGCACAGGATAGAACGATGCGCCATACTCGCTGCGCCCGGCCTGGTTGTTGCCGCCACGGAAGGGAGCCTTGATGTCGCCGCTCTCCATGACCACAATCATGGGCACGGCTTCGCCCTTGGCAATGGCGTTGTCCATGATGTGCTGCATCTTGCCCTGCTTCACCCAGCTGGTCTCTCCCTCGCCCATGCCGTGCTGCAAGTAGAGCACCGGATAGCGCTTCTTGCCCGTCTCATACTCGGCAGGCGTGTAGACCAGGGCATGACGCCACTCGCCGCCCACGGCAGGCTGGGGCCCATTGGCCGTGGAGTGAGGGGCAAAGTAGTAGATGCTGCGCACCTGACCCTGGGGCACGCCCTGCTGCGGACGGTAGTAGTCGCCTTCAGGGCCTTCGGGAATCTCGATGCCGCCAGCCTCGCGGTTGCAGCCGAAAAAGGTCTCGGAAGAGGGATCGATGAACTGAACGCCGTCGATGCTCATGAAATAATAGTGGAAGCCCACGGGCAACGGGTCGGTGACGGCCATGAAGCCGCCCTTGCCATCGGGCTGCATGTCGTACTTCTTGTTGCAAACATCGACAATGACCTTGCGCGCCTGGGGTGCCTGAATGTGGAAGTAGGCACGACGCTCCTTGTCCACCTTGGGGAAGCTCCTACCCGGAACAGCCGTCTCGGCAACGACAGCATCGGCTGGCACCTCAATCTTGGTGACTGTCACGGGCAGGTTCTTCGGGCGCTTGGGCTCAAAGCCCAAATGGCGGGCAACAGTCTCGGCATAACGACAACCCAGTTCGCGATAGCCTGCTGCATCGAAGTGCAAGCGGTCTGGGCCGTTGGTGCAGTCGTCCGACGAGACAACCTGACTGGTGTGAATCGTCTGTGGCAGCTCGTCAATCTGCTTCTTGCAGGCAAAGCACACACCCTGTCCACCGGCCTGAACAATGTTGCCGGCAAAGAGATTCACTTCTTCAGGTTTCAGTTGCAGGTCGCCGCAAAGGCGATCGTAGACCTGCTGCACCATGCCAGCCCACTGGGGGTTGCCCGTGTCGGTCTCGCCCTGGTGCATCAGGATGCCCTTGATCACACCGTCTTTCTGGGCTTTCTTGGCCAAAGTGACCAGACGCTCGTATGGGTTGTTGTCGTAGGCAGCCAGCATGCCCTTCATCCACTGCGGTGCCGTCTTCACATAGCCGGGAATGCTGTCGGGCAGGAAGCCCTTGATGCCGATGCCGCCAATGGCCACATGAATGACGCCTATCTTGATGTTTTCAGGCAGCGAAGCCACCATGGTGCGGCCAAACCAGTCGGCAGGCGTAAGACCGGTGTTCGGACGACAGAGTGGTGCCGACGCTTCGCACCACTCACCCATCTTGCGGGCAGGCCGCTGGTCGGTGGCAGGAAAGTCTACGGCTGGCATCAACAGGAAACGAGGACCTGGGCTTTCCAGATCGACTGCCTCGGGACGGGCCGCGCCTTCCATGTTGGACTGGCCGAAACACAGAAAGATGTAGAAGTTCTCATCGACTGCGGCTGAAGAGTAGTTGCACGACAGCACTGTCATTGACATCACAACTAAGGTTCTGAAATACTTTTTCATATCGAGTTGTTTTTAGTTTTCTGGCTGACCAGGACCACCCCACATGCCACCTCCACCGGGGAAGGTGGGATTGGGCTCCTTGCCCAGTTCGATGAGCAGTTTAGTCAATGCCCTGCGACGCTGAGTCCACGTGGGATAATCGTCGGCACGCAGCACCTTGGGACTGAAGCCCGGCATCTGCGGCATGCCGCTCTGCCCCATGAAGTCCAGGTTGCTGGTGGTCATGATGCAGGGCTTCGTCTTGCCGTCGGCCAACAGGCGGTCGGCAATGGCATCGGCACCGCCCACCTTGAACCAGCTCTCCATGGTGTCGCCCTTGCCGGGCACCAGCTGAATGAACTTGGGGAAGGTCATGCGGCGTGGCGACATGGGCGACATGTACCAGGCTTCCCGGCGGTCCAGGTCGTAGCCCGTGCGCCCATGCGGAATGTCGCCCTGCGATGCAAAGTTGAAGGGCGATGCCGGATTGTCGGCAATGCTGTATTTGAAGCCCTGGTCGGGCGACAGGAACATGTTGCAGGGGTCGGCCACACGAGTGCCGTCGACCACGAAGCAATATTTGAAGGTGTCGAAAAGATAGTCGGTGAGCTTGGTGCTCCACACACCGCTGGTGTCTTTCGTCATCAGGATGGGTTCGGACAGCATTTCGCACTCCAGTTCCACCTTTGCAGCATCGGGAGCCTTGAAACGGAAGGTCACGCCCTGGTCGTCATAATCGGGCGAAATGATGGGACGCGGAAACATGCGGGCCATGACGCCGGGCGTGAACTGGGGTTCCTTGCCCGTGGCAGCTGGTGCAGGCTTGGCCGTCTTCCGCGCTTCTTCGGCTGCCTTCTTGTTGAAGAGCAGCGGCAGGGTCTTCGACAGGAAATACTTGGCATTCATCCACGTATGACCAAACTTGTCGTTGGTGAACTCCTTCACGCTCACGATGCCCTTGTCGTCAAGGAACTGCATGTAGTCGCGTGCATTGCCATAAAGGAAATCGTCGGTTCCCACACCCAACCAGAACAGGTGAATCTTCTTGTTGGTCTCGGCAGCATGGTCATAAACGCCGGGTATGTCGGTCGATGTAAATGAGCTGTAGGAACAAAGGTAGGAGAACTTGTCGAGATTGGCCAAGCCATTGTAAAGGGCCTGGTTGCCTCCTCGCGAAAAGCCGCCAATGGCACGATGGTCACGGTCGGCCTTGGTGCGGAAGTTCTTTTCAATGTAGGGCATGAGGTCGTTGATGAGGTCGAGACTGAACACATCGCCGCCGAAATGGGTCTGGGGCATGCCATCACCCTCCTGACGTCGGGGCTGCAACTTGGTGGGATTGCCATAAGGCAGCACCACAATCATGTCCTTTGCCTGCTTGCTGGCAATGAGGTTGTCGAGGATGTAGTTCACACGCCCCACCTTGTAATAAACTTCTTCCGTGTCGGTGGTGCCGCTGATCAGGTAGAACACGGGGTAGCGCTTTTGCTGTTCGGACATGTAGCTGGGCGGCAAATAGACTACGGCATTGTTGGTGCCGCCCAAGCTCTTGGAATAGTAGTGAACATACTCCATCCTGCCATGGGGCACGTCGCAGATGTCATGCGGCAAAGTGCCATTGCCGGGAATCTCGAGCAGGCTGTTCTTGAACCCTTCGTTGGGGAAATAATTGGGATTGGCGGGGTCCATGATGCTAACGCCATCGACAATGAAACAATAAGGATACATGTCGGGGGCCGCCGGACCCAGGGTTGCGGTCCACACGCTGTCGGCATCAAGCGCCATGGCATGCCGTCCTGCAAACTGCACGTCAACCGACACCGTCTTTGCCGATTTGTTCCAATACCTGAACGTTACCGTTCCATCGGCATTGCAAACGGTTGAAGACTGAGCCCCTGCACTGGCAGCCCATCCCCATAATAACACAGACCATAATAGATTTTTCATACCAACATCGGCTTTTGTTCTACACTTGCTGCAAGCTATTTCTTGAATTGCCACCAGTCTAAGCGCACGTCGCCGCTGGTCTGCTCAAAACAAAGGTAAAGGTCGTGAACGCCCTTGGCATTCTGCACCTTAGTACTGAACATGCGATACTTTTCGGCATTGCCCGTCGACTTGACCGCAACCTTGCCCACAACGGGGCCGTCCTGACGGTCAAGGCGCAGCGTGATGGTGGCTGCTCCCTGGGCTGCAGCCGCAATGGTGAAGCTCTTGGCACCCTGGGCAAAGTCTACGCCACGCAGGCGAATGTATTCGCCATCGTTCAGATCGAAGACATACATATTCTTTTTTCCCGTAGAGGCGGGCATGTCTTTCACCACGCCTGTGTTGGCAATGCCCATCTTGGCACTCTTCAAGCCATAGCCCCAGTTCATGGTCTCAGCCTCGACGCGCTGGTAGGGATTCAGCCAGTGCAGTTGCTTCAGTGGCTGCTGGTCGAGCCAGTAGGGCACTTCCTTGATGGTGCCATCGGCCTGGTACTCAATCTCTGTGGCCGAAACGGTGCGACGCTCATGGTGCACAAATGTTTCCAGATGCATCAAGTCGTAGTTCTGTCCAAACACGTATGAGTGGCCCTTGAAGTCGCAAATGCCAGGATGATTGCCGCGATCGCGAGGCGTGGGGCGCATGATGTAGTTCTTCCACTCCCAAGGGCCTGTAGGCGAATCGCTCATGGCATAGCCCAATGCCTCAGGACAGCAGGTGGAAGCAAAAGCCAGATAATAATGACCGTTGCGCTTGTAGAACCACGGGCCTTCCTGATAGTTGGGAATGTGGGGCAACTGGGTGATGCCACTGCCGAGCGAAATCATGTCCTCGTTCAGCTTGGCCCAATAGGTGTGTGGGTTGCCCCAATACATGTAGGCTTGCCCATCATCGTCGGTGAAGACGGTGGGGTCAATGTCATTCCAGTGCTCTTTCTGCCACACCAAAGGCTCGCCTAGGGGATCCTTGAAGGGGCCGTAAGGCGAATCGCTCATCAGCACGCCAATGCCATGACCGTGAAGCGGTGCATAGAGATAATACTTGCCATTGCGCTCAACGGTCTGAATGGCCCAAGCTCCATTTTCACGGCTGCGCCAGCTGAAGTCCTTCAGCGAGGCCACAGCACCGTGCTCCGTCCAGTTCACCATGTCGGTGGTGCTCCAAAGCAGCCAGTCGTACATGAAGAAGCCGGCCGAGTTCTTTTCGTTGGCATCGGGAATGTCCTCAGGCGAAGCGTCGTGCGATGTGTAAAGGAACAAGGTGTCGCCCACCACCAAAGGTGAAGGATCGGCTGTGTACTTGGTTTGGAACAACGGCATGTTCACCTGTTCCAGGCCACGCATCTCCCACCAGTCGAAGTTGAAGAGCTTGGGTCCCTTTCTGCCTTTGAATGCAAAGTAAAGGTCGTGGGTGCCGGTCACGATGGCAGTGAGGTCGAGCGTGAGCGTCTGCCACTGTTCCCATCCTCCTGTTCCTGGCACGTTCAGGGTTCCCAGCAGCTTGCCGCCCAGGCTGTCTATACGAATTTCTATCTGACCGCCACGCAATCCACTGGCCACACGGGCATTGAACGTGCGAGGCACGCTGTTGCCAAAGGCCACATGCTGCAACTTGATATAGTCGCCGTTGTGAATATCGGTCACATAGACGCCCACCTGGTCGTTCTGTTCCGTCTTCACGCCACGGCTGAAAGCCATGGTCTCAGCCTCCACCTTGCGGAAGGGGTTGAATGTTCTCACGGGCTTCACGCCTTCATCGGTGGGCAGGATGGTGGGGAAACTGCCATCGGCGTTGTACTTGAACTCTTCTACAGCCACACTGCGGCCAAAGCCTCCGCCATTAGGCAGCTTGCCCGTGTGATAGAAGAAATAGCTGTGGCCCTCATAGTCGGCCACGCCGCAATGGTTGGTAAACGAGTTGGTGCTGCTGAGCGGCATGATCTCGCCTGCATAAGTCCAAGGCCCCGCAGGATTGGAGGCTGTGCTGTAGCTGATGTGCTCCGGCACGCCGCCTGCAGCATAGAGCAACTGATATTTTCCGTTGCGCTTGCTGAGCCATGGCCCTTCCACGTAACTGTCCTTATATTTCTTTCCCTTCTCACGCTGGTTCATCATCGGACCGCCAAAAGCCTCCTCGCTCATGTCGAGGCGGCCCAGTTCGCCTGAGTAGGAAATCATGTCTTCGTTCAGTTTCAGATAGTAGCACTGGGGGTTGCCCCACATCAGCCAAGCCTGTCCGTCATCGTCGATCAACACGGTGGGGTCGATATGATCCCATTTCCCATCCTCATACAGCGGTTTGCCGATAGCATCGCGGAAAGGTCCTGTGGGCGAATCGCTCACAGCCACGCCGATGGCCATGCCATTGGAAATGCGCGAATGGGCACAGATGTACCAATAGAACTTGCCGTTGCGCTCCACGCACTGCGAAGCCCAGGCACGGTCGTCGGCCCAACGGAACGACTCCAGGGCCAAGGGCGAACCATGGTCTTGCCAGTTCACCATGTCCTGTGTGGAATAGACGCGCCACTCCTGCATCCAGAAAAAGTCGGCGCCATCCTCATCGTGACCTGTATAAACATACATTGTTCCATTGTGCACCATGGGAGCTGGATCGCTGGTGCACCAGGTCTGAACGAAAGGATTCTGTGCAGTGGCTGCCAAGGCCGTCAGAGCCATTGCAGCAGTAGCGAATAGTTGCTTTTTCATTTATTTCTTCAGATTGATTTTCAGTTTCTTTCCGTCATAGTTCACCGTTTGCGACTGGCCATTCAGCACCACATGGAACTGGCGTTTCCGGTTCATTCCGGGATAGCTGCCCTGCTGCTTGCCAATGGTGAGCTGCCCAGCGGCATCGTCCCAGACAAAAGCAATGCGCGACTGCTGTCCCTGCTCATAGGCCATGGTCTGACCGTCGTCTTCATACAGCGTGAAGGCTGCATCGGCCCCAGGGAACACCGCAATGGTAAGAGCATCGGACGACGTGTTGGATGCAAACTGCTTGTCGCTGGACGACAATGGCAGGATGCTGCCAGCACGCACGAACACAGGCATACGGGCGGCATCGGTCTCAACGGAAAGTCCGCCATCATAATGCTTGTTGCTGCGCAGGTCGTACCAGCCTCCCTGTGTCTTGGGCAGATAGCTGTGCCAGGTCTTGACCCCAGGTTCAACGACAGGACTCACCAGCAGCGACGGGCCAAACATGTATTCATACTTCTGCTGCAATGCCTCGGCATCGCCAGCAAAGTCGAACACCAGCGGACGCATGAGCGTGCTGCCCTCGAAGGCCACGGCTGCTGCCTGGCTGTAGATGTAAGGAAGCATGCGATAGCGCTCTTTCAAGCAGTCGGCAAAGAACTGCATCACGTCGTCGCCATAGTTCCACGGCTCGGTATTGCTCATGTAACCATGCACGCGCATCAAAGGCAGATATACACTGGTCTGCACCCAGCGCAGCAGTCTTTCCTTGTAGGCAGGGTCGTTGTATTGGTTGCCTGGCCTGAAGAAGCCGCCAGCATCGTAGGTCCACCAGGGAATGCCAGCAGCCTGCAAGCCCAGACCCGCCGTGATTTGCCGACGGAATGTTTCCCAGTCGTTGCCCACATCGCCACTCCACAAGGCCGAACCATAGCGCTGAATGCCCGGGAAGCCGCAACGCGTCAGAATCATGGGACGTGACGACTGCTTGGAAGCAAGAAGTCCCTCATACACCGTTTTGTTCACCAGCAGCGGGTAGACGTTTCTCACCTGTTCGCCACTCCACTGGCCGTTGTTCACACGACGGCCCAGCAGGTCGTCGTTTTCGGGCTCAGTGGCATCCTGCCACCAAGCATCGATGCCCAGCGGCACCAGTCGTTCTGAGAAGTTTTTCCAATAGGCTTTGGCGGCATCGGGATTGAAGAAGTCAATCCAGTCTGTGCCGGGAATGTAATACTGATCGGCCAGCATCTGGCGGCCCACCTCAGAGTTCTTGTCAATCTTCGACCACACCGACACCATGAGCCGCATGTTCATGCGATGCAAGCTGTCGGTCAGTGCTTTGGGGTCGGGGTAGTTGGCTTCATCGAAGCGCATGGAGTTCCATCCATACTTGCCCCAATACTGCCAGTCTTGCACCACAACGTCGACGGGCAGTTGCTCCCTGCGGAACCTGTTGGCTGTTTGCAGGATTTCGTCCTGCGAGTGGAAGCGCTCCCTGCAATGAATGTAGCCCAAGGCCCACTGGGGCATCAAAGGTGCAGTGCCCGTCAGTTCGCGATAGGCGGCAATGATTTCGTCGGCCGAACCGATGAACACGGTGTAATCGACAGCCTCGGCCACGGGCGAGCGCAACGTGGTCTCGTCGTTCACCTTATTATAATATAATGTGGGCTTGTCGCCTTGTGTCAGTTCAGCAGACACGGTGTGGCGACCGGCCTTCAGATGGACAAGAGCCGAAGCCGTGGGTGGCAACCAGAGATTCTGCATTTCAATAACCGTTTGCCCGTCGATCTTCAGGTTGTGACGACGCGCCATCTTTTGTCCCACATCGAGCAGCAGTGCATACTGCGCATCTTCGGCCAAGTCGATGGTGGCCTCGAACACATTACGTTTGCGCACCTCCTGCTTGCCACCTTCGGTCGATGTGACGTTCACCACCTCCTGGGCTTGCGACTCGGGCCTGTCGGTCTGCGGCACCAGCACCACCTGCTGTCCGCAAGGGTTGAACTCGGTGAGGCCGTAGTTGTTCCACAACACGCCATAGCCCTTGCTCGAAATCAGCATGGGAATGGAAATCTGGGTGTTCACCTGAGTGAGCCTGCGCGAAAGTCCCCTGATGTTGGTATAGCCATCCTGAAACTGTCCCAAGCCAAAGAGACACTCGTCCTTGGCCGACTGGAACCGAAGCGTGGCCTGCCCATTGAGCAACTGGTGCTCTGTGGCCACGAACACGGCACGACCCTGCTTGTCTTTGATGCTAACCTGGCGTTTCTCCTGATCAACCTCTACCGAAACGTCGGTGTTCTTCGCCACCTCGTCCTTCACGTAGATCCACTCCGGCAGCTCCGGCAACTGCAGGGCCGCTCCCTGCTGATACTGAATGCGCACGGCGTTGCGGGCCAGTGGCTTCACCACCAGCACGCCATCGGCAAACTGTTGCTGCCCACCTTTGGTGTCAGCTGCCTGCAGGCTCAGGAAACAGGCTGCAAGCAATATGTTCAGAACGACAAAAAACTTCCTATTCATTTTTTTCATTATAGTTTTATTTCATGACCACACGACTTGTTGTTTTATGGTTGCCATCCATCGTGCGCTCAACATAAAGGCCATGTCCCACGGAGCCGACGCGCTGGCCAGCCAGGTTGTAATAGCTCCGTTCGCCTTGCTGCTGGACACTTTCGGCAGCCTCGATGCCAGCCAGTGCACCCGTGTAGCGCAGGGCCACCAGGCCCACCACCAGGTCGGCCCATTCGGCATCGGCCGTATAGAACGTCACAAAGTAGCGTCCCTTGGTTGTCACTTCGAAATCATAGCTCTGAATGGTTGAACCCGAGAAATCGTTTGAAGCCACATTGCCCACATTGGCCGTAGGTGTGAAACTCTGGCTCCACACGGCCTTGCCCGCAGCATTTTCTACGGCCATGGTCACGGGAGAGAAGTCGGCACAGTTCCAGTTGGCCACCCTGCACATCAGCCTGTATTTTCCGGGATAGAGCGTCATGGTGGTCTGCGTAGTCTTGTCGGCAAAGCGAGCATAGCCAGCCTTGGCTGCACCCGTGACGTTGCGGGTGTAGAGTCCCCATTCGAAGTCGTGCTTGGCACCCGTGAAATGGAACACGCGACTGCCCGACGAATAGCCCGACGAAAGGCCGTTGCGTTTCTCCTTCCCATCGTATGTGCTCCATCCCTCAGGCACGCTGCCTTCGGCTGTGAATGTCTTGTGCATCAGATAGTTGTTCGTTGGTTCTGCCACGCTCACCACCACCTCACTGCTGCTGGTGCGTCCTTCGTCGTCGATGACCACAGCGCGCAGCACGTGCTCGCCTGCCCCCAGGGCTGGCAACTGGCAGCTGTAGGGGGCCTTTTCGACCACAGCCAGCTGGGTCTTTCCATCATAGAAAGTCACGCTCTTCACCTCGCCGTCAGGGTCGCTGGCCGTGGCCTTGATGGTGAGCTGCGGCACCTCCGACGGACCACCGAAGGTAACATAGCTGAGCCCGTCCTTGGGTGCCGTGATGCGCACCGAAGGATCCTTCAGTTCCAGCGAATAGCGTTTGCAGAAGTTCCATATTTCCTCGCCCGTTTTAATGATTTCGTTGGCAATCCAGTGGCCCTTGCCAGCCAGCTCCATCAGCACCACCTCCACGTTGCCGTTGCCTGGGCCCCAGGTGTGGCGCGTGATGTGACCTGCACCACGATAGTTTTTCTCCACCTTGTCCTTCGTCGGGCATCCGTTGTGATTGATCCACACATTCAGCGAACCCTGCACACCGCCAAAGTTCACCACGTCGTCGCTCGTGCCGTGGGTGTGAATAATAGGTATGGGGCGCACGCTGGCACTGGCGCTGGCGCCACCCATGGGGTAGCCACTGATGGGCGCAAAGGCAGCAATCTTGTCGGCTATGCGGTTCATGGCATGATAGGTGAACATGCCGCCCATGGAGAAGCCCGACAGATAGACTCGGTTGCGGTCTATCTTATACTTGTCTGCCATTTCGTCGATCAGTGCCAACACAAAGTTGATGTCGCGGTCGCCACCAATATCCCATCCCTTGTCAATGCCATTGGGAAACACAGTCAGGAACTTGGCCGTGTCGGCTACCGACTCTATGGCCAGCATGCCCTTCTGATAGGCAGCATCCTGGTTCATGCCATGACAGGAAATGAGCAGCGGGCGGTTCTGGCCCAGATTCTGCGGAGCATAGACAATGTAGTTGCGCACCACACCCCCCACCGTGATGTTTTCGGCCTGCAGGGGCAGCATGGCAGCCATGAGCAGCAGCAACTGAAGACAATAGCGTTTCATTTTTTCAGGTTGTTTTTAGCTTAATGGTGATTGTTGCTGCAAAGTTACTAATATTATAGCGCGCCGACCTACATCTTTGTTTCAGAAACTTTGGAAATTGTAGCAACATCCCGACTCTTTCCGCATCCGCGCCGTAAAATGCAGCAATCTGGGCTCATGCACCGGTTCTTACTCACAAGTTTTTTGCATCGCCGTCATACTGCTGCTGTTATTGCCTTTGGCCCCGATGGCAACCTGCAACGACAACACTGCATTTTGTTTTCTCGGCAAAAACAAATTGTTTTTCCGGCGAAAACAAATTGTTTTTCAGCTGAAAACAAGTTGTTTTTCCAGCAAAAACAAACTGTTTTTTCAGGAAAAACAAGGGTTACAAGAAAAACACAAGAAGATGATGAGAGGCCATCTCATGTTTTTTTTCATTCACAGCATAAAAAAAATCGGTTGAATTGCCAATGAAACACAAGAAAGTTGTAACTTTGCAGCATGCTGAGACAACGCAGACGTCCTTTCGGGCAACAAACTGTCCCCGGCTTATACATTCAACATGGAAAACTAACTGTTTCAAAATAAAAACAATGGCTATGAGAAAAGTAAAATTCATGCTGACATGCCTGCTGTTCATGGCAGCAGTCGCAGCAAACGGTAAGCCCGTGCAGCTGCAAGCTGGAAAGACCAACGTAACGGTGGAGTTCTTCACACCCTCGATTGTGCATGTGGTAAAGTGGCCCGCCGGCCATCGCATTGAGAAGACCCCACTGGTGGTCGTTGCCCAGCCTGAGGATGTGGCTGTGAGCCAAAAGGGAAACACGGTGAGCAGCAACGTGCTCGAAGTGAAGATGGACAACAAGACGGGTGCCATCACCTTTTCGGCCAAAGGCAAGACGCTGCTGCGCGAAAAAAACGCACCATCATTCGAACCGCGCACCACAGGAGCCGATGCCGGCCACTTCCGTGTGGGCCAGGATTTCGTCTTGGACAAGGATGAAGCCATCTACGGCCTGGGCACCTTCCAGAACGGCAAGATGAACCGCCGTGGCGAGCACAAACGCATGGAACAGTCGAACCTGGAAGACTTCCAGAACGTGCTGCAGAGCATCAAGGGCTGGGGCCTGTACTGGGACAACTATTCGCCCACACAATTCGACGACGATGCCGTGAAGGGCATGTCGTTCACGTCGGAAGTGGGCGACTGCGTGGACTATTACTTCATGTACGGGCAGTCGGCCGACGGGGTGATTGCACAGATGCGCCAGCTGAGTGGCCAAGTGCCCATGTTCCCGCTTTGGACCTATGGCTACTGGCAGTCGAAGGAACGCTACAAGAGCAGCAAGGAACTGCTGGGCATCGTAGACAAGTATCGCGAGCTGCAGGTGCCCCTCGACGGCATCATTCAGGACTGGCAGTACTGGGGCTCGAACTACCTGTGGAACGCCATGGACTTCCTGACCGAAGACTTTGCCAACGGCAAGCAAATGATTGACGACGTTCACAAGAAGCATGCCCACTTCATGATCAGCATCTGGGCCAGCTTCGGCCCAAAGACCAAAGCCTACAGGCAACTGGACGAGAAGGGACTGCTCTTCGACTTCGAGACATGGCCCCAGAGCGGACTCACCTTCTGGCCACCGCGCATGGACTATCCATCGGGCGTTCGCGTCTACGATGCCTTCTCGCCTGAAGCCCGCGACATTTACTGGCACAACCTGAAGAACCTTTTCGACCTGGGCACCGATGCCTGGTGGATGGACTCTACCGATCCCGACTTCTTCAACCCCAAGGAGAGCAACTACGACCACAAGGCCGGACCCGACGGCGGCACCTGGCGCTCGCTGCGCAACGCGTTCCCACTGGAGACGGTGAAGGGCGTGTATAAGAACCAGCGCGGACTGGCAGACAAGTCGAAGAATGGACAGGAAGACGGTGCCGGGAACGCGACAACAGAAAAGCGCGTCTTCATCATGACCCGCTCATCGTTTGCCGGACAGCAGCACTACGGCTCGAACATGTGGAGTGGCGACGTGGCCTCATCGTGGGACATGCTGCGCAAACAGGTGCCCGCAGGACTGAGCTTCTCGCTCACGGGCAATCCCAACTTCAACACCGACATTGGAGGCTTCTTCTGCGGTTCCTATAACACGCAGGGCAGCGGTTCGGCGCCCAGGAACCCGCAGTTTCAGGAACTCTACGTGCGCTGGATGCAGTATGGCCTGTTCTGCCCCGTGTTCCGCAGTCACGGTGCCGACGCACCTCGCGAGATTTGGCAGTTTGGCAAGAAGGGCGAGCCCGTCTACGATGCCATTGAGAAACAAATAAGACTGCGCTACCGCCTTATACCTTATTTATATAGTACAGCCTGGCAGGTGACCAGCAACAATGCCAGCTACATGCGCCCACTGTTCAGCGACTTTTCACAAGACCGCAAGGTGTGGAACACCACCGACGAGTTTCTCTTTGGCCAAAGCATCCTGGCAGCACCCATACTGCAGGCGCAATACACTGAGGAGAAAATCATACGCGAAGATGCCATGACGGGCTGGAACCGCAAGAACGCTTCAGACGGTTCTGTTGCAGGAAACATCGACTGGAATGCCACCAAGACCGCCACGAAATATTTGCCGAAGGGCACCGACTGGTATGACTTCTGGACAGGCCAGCGCATGAAGGGCGGACAAACAGTGACGCTACAGACTCGGCTGGACCGCGTGCCCATGTTTGTACGTGCTGGCAGCATCCTGCCGCTGGCACCCGAAATGCAATACACCGGCCAACAAGCCTGGGACAACCTGGAACTGCGCCTTTACCCGGGCAAAGATGCCACCTTCACCCTGTATGAAGACGAAGGCGACAACTACAACTATGAGCAGGGACAATACACCGAAATCGTCTTCGGCTGGAACGACAAGACGCGCACGCTGACCATCGCTCCACGCAAGGGCAGCTATAAAGGCATGCTGCAAAGCCGCCGCTTCGTGGTTGTGCTGCCAGGACAAGAAGCTTCGGCTGGCACCACCATCGACTATCAAGGACAGGAGGTGAGCATCAGACTGTAGCTGCACGACGGTGATACAGCAGTGTTAATTATGCTGAAATATTTGCGCTCTTCAATTATTTTTACGAAATTTGCAACAGTAACCTTCAAACGTAATTCAACCACTTAACATTCTTATTACTATGTTTGCAGAAGATTTTTCAATTTACATCTGGATTGGTGTTGTCGTAGTGCTCCTGGCCATCTTCCTGTTCATCTCCTACGTCAAGGCCCCGCCATCGTTCGCGTTCATCATTTCCGGTCTTTCGAAAGAGCCACGCGTGCTCATTGGTTCGGGCGGATTCCGCATTCCGTTCTTCGAGCGCATGGACCGCGTCTATCTGGGACAGATCACAGTAGACATCAAGACGGAAGAGAGTGTGCCCACCAACGACTTCATCAATGTGGATGTAGACGCTGTGGCCAAGATTCGGGTGACACCCAACAGCGAGGGAACCCGACTGGCCGCCAAGAACTTCCTGAACATGACGCCCGACGAGATTGCCGAGCAGCTGCAAGACTCGCTGCAAGGCAACATGCGCGAAATCATTGGTACGCTCGACCTGCGCTCGCTGAACACCGACCGCGATGGATTCTCCGACCAGGTGATGATGAAGGCTCAGCCCGACATGGCTAAACTGGGCATTGAAATCATTTCATGCAACATTCAGAATGTGACCGACCGCGAAGGACTGATCAAGGACCTGGGTGCCGACAATACGGCAAAAATCAAGAAAGATGCAGCCATCAACCGCGCCGTGGCCGAACGCGACGTGAAGATTGAGGTGAGCAAGGCCGACAAGCAGTCGAACGATGCACGCGTCGATGCCGACACGGCCATTGCCATCAAGAACAACGAGCTGGCTCTGAAGCGCGCTGCCCTGAAGAAAGAAGCCGACACAGCCCAGGCCGATGCCGATGCTGCCTATGCCATTCAGCAACAGGAACAGCAGAAGACCATCAACATCAAGACGGTGGAGGCCGAGATTGAAAAGACCAAGCGCGAGCAGATTCTTTCGAAGGAGCAAATCGAGATTAAGCAGAACCAGCTGGCTGCCGAGGTGGAAAAGAAAGCCGATGCCGACAAGTACAAGGTGGAGATTGATGCTGCCGCCGACCTGGAACAGCGCAAGCGCGTGGCCGAAGCTCAGAAGTATGAGGCAGAACAGCGCGCACTGGCACAAAACGCTGAGAGTGATGCCACACGCTACCGTCTGGAACAGGAGGCAGCAGGTATCAAAGCCAAGGGAGAAGCTGAAGCCTACGCCATTCAGAAGAAAGGAGAAGCCGAAGCTCTGGCCATGGACAAGAAGGCTGAAGCCTACAAGAAATATAACAATGCGGCCGTGATGCAGATGATGATCGAGGTGCTGCCACAGGTGGTGGAGAATGTGGCCAAGCCCATCAGTGCCATCAAGGACGTGAACATCTACAGCGGCGACGGACAAGGCATTGCGGCCATGAGCGGAAACGTGCCCATCGCCATCAAGCAGGCTTTCGACGTGCTGAAGAGCGCCACCGGTGTTGACATGGCCGACATCATGCGTGCCGGAACCATCGAGGCCAAGACCACACGCAACATCAACCTGAACGACGAGGCACGCGATGCCGCCGACAACATCACGGGAAAGAACAAATAAACACCACAACATGCAGATTACGGAACAAGACAAGCTGTTCATGCGCGAAGCCATCAGACTGGCCAACGAGAGCGTGAAGCATGGTGGCGGGCCGTTTGGCGCGGTGGTGGTGAAGGACAACCAGATTGTGGCTGGCAGTGCCAACAGCGTCACCATAGACAACGACCCCACTGCCCATGCCGAAGTGAACACCATACGCATGGCGTGCAGGAAGCTGGGCACCTTCGACTTGTCGGGATGCACCATCTACACGTCGTGCGAACCATGCCCCATGTGCCTGGGAGCCATCTACTGGGCTCACATCGACCGCATCTACTACGGCAACAACCGCAAGGATGCACGCAGCATTGACTTTGCCGACGACTTCATCTATGATGAAATGAAGCGCCCACTCGAAGAGCGCACCGTGCCCATCATACCCATGCTGCGCGACGAAGCCTTGCAGTCTTTCCGCCTGTGGTCGGAAAAGGATGATAAAGTGGAATATTAAAGGGAAAGACGAAAACACAAAAAAAAATTATCGAATAAGCCAAAAGAAAGTAGTATCTTTGCAACCGCAATGGCAAAAGAAGAGAAAAAAGACCTGCTTTCCTACATACGCGAAGGGCGCACAATGACGCAGAGCGAGAAACTGCGACTCATTGTGAGCCTTTCCATTCCGTCTATCCTGGCGCAAATATCGGCCACAGTGATGTTCTTCATCGACTATGCGATGGTGGGCCACCTGGGCGAACGCGCCACTGCTTCGGTGGGACTGGTGGAGAGTACCACCTGGCTGATGGGCGGACTGGCATCGGCAGCCAACATGGGTTTCTCGGTGCAAGTGGCCCATTTCATAGGAGCCAACGACTTTGAAGCGGCGCGCCGTGTGCTGCGACAATCGCTGGTGTGCTGCTTCATGTGGAGCCTGATGCTCTCGCTGGCCTGTGTGGCTGTGGCCCAACCCCTGCCCTTCTGGCTGGGCGGCTCGGCCAGCATCGCCAACGACGCCACACTCTATTTCCTCATCATTGGCCTGGCTGGCATTTTCTTCCAGATGGAAGGCTTGGCCGGATCCATGCTGAAGTGTTCGGGCAACATGAAAATTCCATCGATGCTCAACATCCTGATGTGTGTCATGGATGTGGTGTTCAACTACTGTTTCATCTATCAACTCGACATGGGAGTGAAGGGTGCTGCCATGGGCACAGCCCTGGCCGAACTGGTCACCGCAGCCCTGATGCTCTACTTCCTGCTGTGGCGCTCGCCAATGCTGAACATTTTCAGCGTTCAACGCCCAACTCACAACGTTCTGCACTCAACACACAACATTCAGCGCAACAGCTTCCGCCCCAGTGCCGATGTTGTTCGAACTGCTTTCAAGATTGGCGCTCCCATGGGACTGCAACACCTGCTGATGGGATCGGCACAAATCGTGAGCACCATTATCGTGGCCCCACTGGGCAACGTGGCCATAGCTGCCAATTCAATGGCCATCACCGTGGAGAGTTTGTGCTACATGCCTGGCTACGGCATTGCCGAAGCAGCCACCACACTGGTGGGACAGGGCATTGGCGCCGGACAGCGACTGCTCACACGCTCCTTTGCCTATATGTCGGTGAGTCTGGGCATCGCTGTAATGACACTGATGGGAGCTCTGATGTTTATCTTTGCCCCAGAACTGATGGGCATACTTTCGCCCGTAGACGCTATCGTGCAGCAAGGAGCCGAGGCCCTGCGCATCGAAGCCTTTGCCGAGCCTTTGTTTGCTGCCACCATCGTGGCCAACGGCGTATTCATCGGTGCAGGCGACACGCTGGTGCCTGCCATCATGAGCCTCACGTCAATGTGGGGCGTGCGCCTCACGTTGGCCGCAACCTTGGCTCCACGCTTCGGATTGAAGGGCGTGTGGACGGCCATGGCTATCGACCTCTGTTTCCGTGGCATCATCTTCCTTGCCCGTTTGTGGCGCGGAAACTGGCAGAACAAAATCATCAAAGCATAGCAACAAGAAAAGCAGTGCAGCACCTGGGGCCTTGTTGCCCAAGCGCTGCACTACCAACGATATTAATAACTAAAAACCTTTTTCCTGAAAACAAGGTCTTTTAACCCTGTGGAGAATGTCTCGCCTCCCCCGCGCGGCTGGCAGTACGCGTCGTCCCGACGCCCCTGCATGCAATCATCTTTCGTTATCCTTACGTTCAATCTTCTTTTTCACCTTATCGGCTCTTAACACCTATTGTCCTGAATCAATCTTTTTCTTATTACCTTATCAAATACTAACTTTACCTACTGAACTACTTTCTATTACTTTCTCTTTTGTCAATCCTTTACCTTAACTAATACCTTGTATTTCTTTTTGCTCTATTGAAGATGTATCTTTGTCCTTTTGACGATGCAAAGGTACGACGTTTTTCCAAACGGCGTATCATTTCTGAGCCACTTTTACCTAAAAAAACGCTCAATATTGATACAAATCAATTTTATTGTGTTCGCACACAAACAAAATGTGTCCGTGCACACAAGATAACGGAAAGACAAAGGGATTCTATAGAAAACAGTGCAGAGCAGTTACTTTTGCAACTGCTCTGCTACCATATTTGTAAGTTCAACAAACTGCGGAATTGTGAGTTGTTCCGGGCGTCGCGTCATGATTTCCTGCCGAAAGAAATCTGGACCGGCAGGATGCTGGGCATCGAAAATCTGGCGCAACGACACACGCAACATCTTGCGGCGCTGATTGAACGTGGTCTTCACAACACGCTTGAACAACTGCTCATCGCATCCCAAATGCTGCACCTCGTTGCGTGTCATCCGAATAACGGCACTTTGCACCTTGGGAGGCGGATTGAACACTGAGGGTTCCACCGTGAAAAGATACTCCACATCGTACCATGCCTGAATGAGCACCGACAGGATGCCATACTGCTTGTTGCCCGGCTGTGAGGCCATGCGCACTGCAACCTCGTGCTGAATCATGCCCGTGCAACAGGGAATGAGATCACGATTGTCGAGCATTTTGAAGAAAATCTGGGAAGATATATCATAAGGATAGTTGCCCGTGAGCACAAACTGGCCACCATCGAACAACGTTCGCAAGTCCATCCGAAGAAAATCTTCACCTATTATATTATCGCGCAGGCGCGCGAAACGCTCATTCAGATAGTCAACCGATTCTCGGTCAATCTCAACCACCTTCAGCGGCCGGGGCTTTTCGGCCAGGAACTGCGTCATGACACCCATGCCAGGCCCCACTTCCAGTACGGGCAGTGAAGGACAGGCATCGACTGTATCGGCAATGCGTTTTGCAATAGAAAGATCGGTCAGAAAGTGCTGGCCAAGATTTTTTTTGGGTCTTACTTGCTTCATGGCTGCAAAAATACGAAAAAAAAAGGACAAAGAGAAGAAATGCCCAAAGAAACCGTAAGTTTTCTGTTCAAGCCCTTAACAACAAAGGCCACCGTGCCCCTTCCATGTCGCGAAGGAAGCACGGTGGCTGCGTGATAACAAGTAATTATAAAAAGCTTTTATACGTGTCATTTCTTTGCATGCAAAGTTACAATATTTTCAACACACAATTGTGTTCATTTTCATAGAAAAAACTTTCAAATCAAAAGACAAATCGTTCATATTCACATAAAAAACGTTTCACATTCACATTTTTTATAGAAATAAAGGCATTTTCCGCAACCAAACAACTAACTTTGCAACTATGAAAGAAATGATATTCACAACCATGCCCATGTTCGTGTGTCTGTTTTGGAGCACCATGCTGGCACTCGATATGCCCACCCAACGACACAAGCGTGCGCGTTGGCACCTGTTGGCCTTCATGCTGGCCACAACCATATTATATTGGGGCCATTGCGCATTCTTTAACCACGCTATCGACATATTGCCCCTGGCCGACACGCTCTATCTGACATGCAACCTGGCGGTCTATCCGCTTTTCTTCTTTTACGTGAGCGCCCTCACCAGTCGCTCAGACCGTCTGAAGCTTTCATGGCTGTTTCTTTTGCCCACGGCCTTGGGCTTTGTCGCAGTTGGCACGATATACTTTTTCATGAACGATGCCGAAACGTCACAGTTTATCGAGCAATATCTTTACAACGGCAAGCGTATGGAGCTGAACGGCCTTGCCGCCACCCAGGCATTTGTACATGATGTGTGCAAGATCATCTTTGGCCTGCTCATCATTCCCACCTATGTGCTGGGACGCAACAACATCAAGCAGTTCAACACGCTGGTGCGTACGGCCTATTCAAACACCGAACACAAGACGCTCGACACAATGCACTGGCTGTTCATATTCTTCACCATCACATCGGCAGCGTCGTTCATTGCCAACCTCATTGGCCGCCAGGCTTTCTGTGACACTATCTGGCTGCTGGCCATACCTTCCGTGCTTTTCTCCAGCATGCTGTTTGCACTTGGCTATGTAGGCTATCAACAGCGTTTCAGCATTCAGGACATTGAAGAAGACGAAAAAGAAATAGATGCCAGCAACGAAAACATCTCTGCCACGTCGGAACTGCGAAGCAACATTGAGAAGCTGATGACAGAAGAACAACTGTTCCGCCAACCCAACCTGAAGATTCTGGATCTTGTACAACGGCTGGGCACCAACCGCAACTATGTGTATCAGGCAATCAACCGCGAAATGGGCATCTCGTTCAGCGAATATGTCAATCGCATGCGCATTGACTATGCCACGCTGTTGCTAAGCCAGCAACCAAACCGGTCGCTGGCCGAAGTGGCCGAACAATCTGGCTTCACCAGCAGCACCTCATTCTATCGCAATTTCAAACTATACAAAGGTATTGGCCCAAAAGAATATCAAAATAAGCTAAAAGGAACGTCGTAAATTTTGCGGGCTCAATAATTTGTATTACCTTTGCCCGTGTTATGAAGATTCTACAAAACATTCTAAAGATAGCACTGCCCCTGTTTTTGGGCGGAGCCATTCTCTATTGGATGTACCGTGACTTCGACTTCCAAAGCGTGAGCAATGTACTGCTTCACGAAATGAACTGGACGTGGATGCTGCTGTCACTACCTTTCGGCATACTGGCACAGGCGTTTCGTGGCTGGCGGTGGTGCCAAACGCTGGAACCCATTGGCGAGCATCCCCGCCACTCCGTGGCAGTGAACAGCATTTTCCTGTCATACGCCACCTCGCTTGTCATTCCCCGCGTGGGTGAGTTCGTGCGCTGCGGCATTCTGAAACGATGGGACGATGTGTCGTTTTCGAAGTCATTGGGAACCGTTGTCACAGAGCGTGCCATCGACTCATTGGTAGTATTGGTTCTCACGGGAAGCATTTTCCTGTTCCAGATGAGCATCTTCGGCACCTTCTTTCAGAAGACAGGCACCTCGCTCGACAGCATCTTGCAGCGTTTCTCGCCAACTGGCTATCTCGTCACCGCCATCTGTCTGGCAGCCATCCTGCTCCTGTTGCACTGGCTACTGAAGCGGCTCTCTATATATAATAAGGTGAAGACCACCTTCAATGGAATCTGGGACGGAGTCGTTTCACTGAAAGGTGTGAAGAATCTGCCGCTGTTTCTGTTTTATACATTGGGCATTTGGGCGTGCTATTTCCTGCACTACTACCTCACGTTCTTCTGCTTCGACTTCACCAGCCACCTGGGAGTGGGCTGTGCCCTGGTGTCGTTTGCCGTAGGATCCATTGCCGTGATCGTGCCCACTCCCAATGGGGCCGGCCCCTGGCACTTCGCTGTGAAGACCATGCTCATTCTCTATGGCGTGCAAGACGAGCAAGCCTTGTACTTTGTACTGATTGTCCACACCATACAAACACTGCTTGTCATCCTGCTGGGCGTATGGGCATGGGCACATCTGCTGTTCACGAAACGTGTAACCTTAAAACAACAACCTATATGAACGAAATTCAAAATCTGCAACCCACGTGCATCTGGAAGAACTTCTATGCACTGACACAAGTGCCCCGTCCAAGCGGTCACTTAGAGAAAATACGACAGTTCCTGCTCGACTTCGGCAAGCAAGCCGGTGTCTATGCGGTGAAAGACCCCGCTGGCAACATCCACATGCGCAAGCCAGCCACCCCTGGCATGGAGAACCGCAAGGGCATCATTCTGCAGGCCCACATGGACATGGTGCCACAGAAGACGCCCGAAAGCAAGCATAACTTTGAGACCGACCCCATCGAACCGTGGATTGACGGTGAGTGGGTGAAGGCTCGCGGCACCACATTGGGAGCCGACAACGGACTGGGCGTGGCTTCGATCATGGCCATCATGGAAGACAAGACCTTGCAGCACGGCCCTATCGATGCCCTGATTACTGCCGATGAAGAAACGGGCATGTATGGTGCCAACGACCTGCCCGAAGGCGAGTTGCAGGGCGACATTCTGCTAAATCTGGACTCTGAGCATTGGGGAAAGTTTGTCATCGGATCGGCAGGCGGCATCGACGTAACCGCAACACTTGACTACAAAGAGGCTGACACTGACCAGGAAGATGCAGCCGTGCGTATCACCGTGAAAGGACTTCGCGGCGGACACAGTGGTTTGGAGATTAACGAAGGCCGTGGCAATGCCAACAAGCTGTTGGTGCAAATTGTGCGCGAGGCCATTGAAGAACTCGATGCCCGTCTGGCATCATGGCATGGCGGCAACATGCGCAATGCCATACCTTTCAAGGCCGAAGCAGTGCTCACACTGCCCAAGGACAACATGGCCGCACTGGCAGAAATGCTGGCCGACTGGAAAGAGACATTCAACGACGAGTTCAAACTGATTGAGCCCCAGGGCATCGAAGTGCTTTGCGAGGAAACAGAGCTTCCTAAGACCGAAGTGCCGGTGGAGATTCAAGACAACCTGATTGATGCCATCTATGGCTGCCACGACGGTGTGGTTCGCTATATTCCCGCCTACCCCAACGTGGTGGAGACCAGTTCGAACCTGGCCATCATCGACATTGAGAACGGACACGCATCCATCAAGATCCTGGCCCGTTCAAGCCGAGAAGACATGAAGGACTACATCGTAAGCACGCTGGAAAGCGTCTTCTCGATGGCTGGAATGAAGGTTGAAACAGCAGGCAGCTACGGTGGCTGGGACCCCAACCCCGAGAGCGAAATCCTCCACCTGCTGCTCAAGGAGTACAAGGAGTTGTTCGGTCAGGACGGCATCATCCAGGTGGATCACGCCGGTCTGGAGTGCTCAGTCATCCTGGGTAAGTACCCACACTTAGACGTCGTGAGCCTTGGCCCAACGATGAAGTCGCCCCACACCACGACGGAGCGTGCCCTCATTGCCACCGTTGAGCCTTTCTGGCAGTTACTGAAGAAAACGCTTGAGGACGTACCTGAAAAATAATAGGTAATAAAAAGGGGCATTCCCATCCAACAGGGAATGCCCCTTTTTACTGCAACCATCTATGAAGAAAAGCGATAAAAATGACGCTGAAATACCACTTTTTCCTCTTTTTACTTTTCTACCTTTAAAATATTTCGTACCTTTGCACCTGAATAACAAACCAATTTAGTAACAATTATGGACGACTATCCGGCGGAAACTTTTAGTTTGTAGGCGGGAGGATGCATAAACACAGCGTTGCAATCCTCTGGCCGAATGCCCTTTTAACAAGAGGATTACAACAATGAAAACCTATTGGAACACCCAAGGTGGGTTGACCCAGCTCCAGGAGTGGCAGCCCAATTGTTGGATACAAGTGACGTGTCCAACAGAAGACGATCAGCACGAACTGGAAGAAAAGTTCGGCATACCCGACTATTTCATCACCGACATCAGCGATACCGACGAACGGGCCCGCTATGAATACGACGATGGCTGGATGCTCATCATCCTGCGCATACCATACGTCAAGGAGATTCGATCCAGGACACCCTACACCACCGTGCCCATTGGCATTATTCACAAGCGCGACGTGACCATCACCGTGTGCTACTACGAAACAAACATGATGATCGACTTCGTGAGCTACCAGCAGAAACGCGGAGTGGGGTTCACCGACTATGTCGACATGATTTTCCGCCTGTTCTACAGCAGCGCCGTGTGGTACTTGAAGCGACTAAAGCAAATCAACTCGCTCATTGAGAAAGCCAAGCGCAACCTGGATCGTGACGTGAACAACGAGAGCCTCATCGGCCTGAGCCGCCTGCAAGACTCGCTCACCTATTTCCAGACCTCCATACGCGGCAACGAGACACTTCTTTCCAAACTGAAGTTCAAACTACAAATCGACGAGCTCGACGCCGACCTGATTGAAGACGTGAGCATCGAGATGACGCAGGCCCGCGAGACAACCAGCATCTATTCCGACATTCTGGAATCGACAATGGACACCTACTCCAGCATCATCAACAACAACATGAACACCGTGATGAAGACGCTGACCTCAGTATCCATTCTCATGATGTTCCCAACGCTCATCGCCTCGCTCTTTGGCATGAACCTCGTCAACGGCATGGAAAGCAACCCTTTAGGGTTCCCACTGGCGCTGGCCATTTCTGTTGGAGTTTCGGCACTGGCTTGGTGGACATTGCACCGTAAAGGACTGGTATGAAAATCATTATAGGGCTTGCTCTTACAAAGCAAGCCTTTTTTTCACTACTTATAACCGTAGGAGGTGACGATTGTGACGACAGAAATACCAACTTTCATCCTATAAAACATTTAGTTCCCTGGCGTAAGTATGATGCTTAGCGAATGTAAACAATATAGTTACACAACGTAAACAACATAGTTACACAACGTAAACAACATAGTTACACAACGTAAACAACATAGTTACACAACGTAAACAACATAGGTCGCTTATACCCATCGGGTCTTAAGAAAGGTACATAATAATCTTCTTTTGCCAAATACTATCATATATTTCGTTCAAGTTTATTGCGATATTCGTTTTTATAGGGATACAAACTACTCTGTTCGGTCACTCCGACGAACAGAATCCTGTCTGCCATTTCGCATACATATTTGTTCCTGGCCATTGCTGTAACCTTTGACTGGCGGATGGCATTACTAACGGAGATTATCAATAGACGGTTCTGAGCCAATGGCTCTTTTAATTCGTCTGGAATAACCTTATACATCTTTCGTGCAAGCACAATGATAATGGGCTGACTGCCCTTCAGAAGGAAGTGAAGCACGTCTTGTTCCAACTTACTACTGAAGCCGCTGACCACACACTCCCCACGATTGCGCATTTCCGTTGCCCAGTCATAGCACCTCAGTACCGTTTCCGAAGAAATGGTGCTCGATGCCAGGAATGCTGTCTTCTTCAGTTTCAGCAGTTCCTGATTGCCAAGATACTCTACTTTCATTGTCTCTCAATTAAGCTTCTGCATCGTTTTCAACAATTTCCCAGTGACCACTATAGCCACGACCGACATATTTGATATGAGCGAGTTTATTGATATGCCTCTTTATTGTTTTAGACGTAAAACCGCTTAATGTCGCTAATTCTTCTGTAGTAACTTTAGGATTTTTCCTAATCTGTTCTTCTATCCATATATCAAGTTTTTTCCCTTGGGTGACACCTTGAGTGACATCTTGAGTGACACCTTGGGTGACACCTTGGGTGACATCTTGAGGGACATCTTGAGGGACATCTTGAGGGACATCCACAGTTGAAAGCACAGTCACTTCAAATGCAGTCAACTTTGACACATCGAAAACAGCCTCCTTGTTGCCATTTTCAAGCAGCATATCCTGCACACGCCTTATACCTTGGTTGAACATATTGACATACTTCATCTCTTTCATGGCTTCCGCTATAATAGGATTGCGATAGTCGTTTACATTGGGAAAATTCTCAGGACGTGCTTCACCATATAACCCTCCGGCGTTCATAATTTCAATATGGTCGTCAAACTGATATAGCCGGATAGGCATA
>CACXUV010000013.1 GCA_902770845.1 uncultured Prevotellaceae bacterium | reverse complement strand
AGGGTTTTGAGAGATTTCTGTGATGCAATGTAGTTGTGTTGTTGTTTTAAGGGAGTTGGCAGTAGAGTGCAAAAGTAAACGACTGCCCCCAAAAGTACAGGCACATGATGTGTATAGAAATAAAAAAACTGAGAGTCAAATGACTCTCAGTCTCCTTTTGGTCGGGATTGAATGGGTTATTGTTTCGTTAATGTTATGTTTCTTCCATCAAAGGCGAAAGTCATTTTGTTGCCATCAATAGTGAATGTTGCCGTTCCGCTTCCACTCGTTGTTCCACTTAGATATGTGGCAGTTCCTGTGTGTGTCGCTTCATCGTAAGTATAATTATAGTCTGCATTCTCTACTTTCTTTCCTGTTGTTGTTTTCTCTACTAATAAATGGGCTACTGTGCTGCTCTTTACCGTCAGTTCGTATAGGTACTTATCAGCATTAGTGTAACTCCACACCGTACCAACAAGAGAGTTTGACGATGTGTTTTCTTTGTCGTCATCATCACCACAGGCTGTTAAAGCGAATGAACTCACCAACAAGCCTAAAAGCAGGCTCATAAAGAAGAATGTCTTTTTCATTTTGTAAAAATATTAAATTGTTTATGTGCCAACCAATCCCAAGATGTCAGCGGATTATTGTTAAAGAGTGTAGGACTATTGCTTACTACGGGGCTTAGGTTCTGGACTACCTATCAGAATGTAATAAAACAATAGCCCACACCTTAGAATATATTATGCCCCAATGAGGGTACAATAATCCTAATGATGTGAGCGTATTGCTTACTATTTATTCTGATGGGTTGTGAATTGTCCAGATTCAAGCCCCAAATAGTATTCAATCACTCTTTTTTACTAAGTTTGAGACATTAAAACGCACCTCCACACATAGAAGCACTTGAAACTCACTACAAAATTAAAAAATAGTTTCCACATTTCACCACAGCACTACAAAAAGTTAACGTTATTTGTGATTTTGGGGGCTATCAGTAGCCATATTGCATTAAAAAGGTAATAGGACACTCACAAAGAATGTCCTACTACCCCTTATAGATTAAAGTCTGCTTTGATCGTCACGATTTTCGTCACTTGCAAGATGTTGAGTAAACTCTTGGGCATAAAGAAAGGAGTTGTAACCATTTGGTTTCCAACTCCCTTTCTCCTCCAACTCCCTTTCTCCAGTCGGGATTACTGGACTCGAACCAGCGACCTCGCGCCCCCCAGACGTGTGCGCTACCAACTGCGCTAAATCCCGATCCTTTGCTTTTACAAGGTTGTTCCTTGTTTTTTGCGGATGCAAAGGTACGATGTTTTTGTGAAATGACCAAATTTTTCGGGAAGTTTTTTTGTAATGAACGTAAAATATGTTATCTTTGTCCGCGAAATGGCGAGTTGTTCTTCTCTTTGCCATTGCAAAAACTATTATTTAACTGTTATGACAACATATACTATCACATCGCCGGAACGGCTTGAGGCAACGGTGGAGTTGCCTGCCTCCAAGAGTATTTCGAACCGGGCGCTGATTATTCATGCGCTTGCTGGGGGAGGGACGATGCCGCGCAACCTGAGCGACTGCGACGATACCGAAGTGCTGGTGCAGGCATTCAGAGACATGCCTGCAGTGATTGACATCAAGGCTGCGGGCACGGCCATGCGCTTCATGACGGCCTTGCTGGCCGCTACGCCCTGCGGGGAGCATGTGATTACTGGCACTGAGCGCATGAAACACCGTCCCATCAAGATTCTTGTGGATGCGTTGCGCCAGTTGGGTGCTACGATCGACTATGTGGAAGAGGTGGGATTTCCGCCCTTGCGCATTGCAGGGCGCAAACTGGAAGGCGGGGTGTTGGAGATTGCCGGCAACGTTAGCTCGCAGTATATTTCTGCGCTGCTGATGGTGGGCCCAGCCTTGGAGAAAGGACTTGAACTCCGCCTGACAGGCGACATTATCTCGCGGCCCTATATTGATCTGACGCTTTGGACCATGCGCGAGTTTGGTGCCGATGCGGAGTGGACAGCAGTTGACACCATCACGGTGAAGCCAAAGCCATATTGCTCTCGCGCGTACCTTATAGAAAATGATTGGAGTGCTGCCAGCTATTGGTATGAAATGGTGGCATTGAGCAGTCAGGACGATGTGGAGGTGAAACTGGAAGGCCTGATGGATGGCTCGAAGCAGGGCGATTCCTCGGTGCGCTATATCTTCAGTCTGTTGGGCGTGAGAACCATTTTCGAATCGAAAGACCCTGGCGTGCCCACGACGGTGACGTTGCGCAAGAGTCCGCACTGTGTGCCTCGACTGGAATACGACTTTCTGAACTCGCCCGATCTGGCACAGACGTTTGTCGTGACGTGTGCATTGCTGGGCGTGAAGTTCCGTTTTACAGGTCTGCAGACGCTGAAGATCAAGGAAACCGACCGCATTGAAGCGCTGAAGTGCGAAATGCGCAAGCTGGGCTATGTGGTGCGTGATGTGAACGGTTCGGAACTGATATGGGACGGCGAACGCTGCGAGCCAGAGGTGGTGCCGGTGATTGATACCTATGAAGACCACCGAATGGCTCTGGCCTTTGCGCCGGCAGCCTTCATTCAGCCATTGTGCATCAACAATCCACAGGTGGTTACAAAGTCGTATCCACGTTTTTGGGACGATTTGCGCCAGGCGGGCTTCCTGATTGATGAATAAAAAAACGTGAACATTCAGGATGGATTTCGTGTTGGTTTGTATAGGCATGTTGGCAGCCCTTGGCGTCGTTGCTGCTGTGGCCACTTGGCTTTCGGGTGGCACCGACGATCCCGTCGTGGTGGCCGAACACGACTGCGCTTCGTGTGCCAGTGCCGATGACGGCTCTTGCAAGCTGGCTTGCCTGTTGGAAGAGAAAAAACGACGTGAAGGCAATAAACAGGAACAAGATTCCGTTTAATGAATAACATGCGTAGAACAAGATATGGATTTTTGCTGCTGACCATCATCGGCCTGATGATGGCAGGTTGCTCTACGCACAAAAACACGGCTCGCAGTCGCTTCTGGCAGTCGTTCACGGCCAAATACAACACTTATTTTAATGGTTCACAGGCTTACATAGACGGGGCTCTGGAAAAAGAAAAAGGCAACAAAGACGATTACACCGAGCTGTTGCCCCTCTACACCGTGGGCAACAAGCAAAGCCGAGGCTTGGGTAAAGGCAACTTCGACCGTGCCATTGAGAAGAGTGAGAAGGCCATCAAGCAGCACAGCATCAAGGTGAAGCCTGAGTGGACCAAGAGCCGCCGCAAGACCGACAAGGACAAGGAGTGGCTGGGACGTAAAGAGTATAACCCCTTTATTTGGAAAGCTTGGCTGCTGTTGGGCAAATCGCAGTTCCAGCAAGGCGAGTTCGATGAGGCACTGGCGACATTCTCTTACATGTCGCGACTGTATCAGACACAGCCCCTGCAGTCGGGTATTGCCCGTTCATGGATGGCCCGTTGCTACATGGAGCTGGACTGGCTCTATGATGCCGAAGACGTGATTAGGAAGATGGGACGCGACTCCATTCACTACAAGGCGCAGAACGACTGGGACTATACCTACGCCAATTTCTACGTTAAAAGCGGTGACTATGAACGGGCGGTGCCCTATCTGCGCAAAGCCATAAAGCACGAGCGTCGCAAGACGCAGAAAGCCAGAATGTGGTATTTGCTGGCCCAGATAGAGACGGCCCAGAACCACCGTCAGGAAGCCTACCGTGCCTATCAGAAAGTGGTGGCCCAAAATCCCCCTTACATTTTGGAGTTTAATGCTCGCATTGCACAGACCGAGGTGATGGCCCAAGGCAATGCCAAGCAGATGATTGGCCGACTGAAGCGCATGGCACGCAACGATAACAACAAGGACTACTTGGATCAGGTGTACTATGCCATGGGTAACATCTACCTGGCTCAGCGTGACACCATGAAGGCCATTGGCGCCTATGAAACGGGTAACGAGAAGGCTACGCGCAGTGGCATAGAAAAAGGTGTGCTACTGCTGAAACTGGGCGACCTGTACTGGGACATGGAGAAATATGCCGATGCTCAGCGCTGCTATGGTGCTGCCATTGGCTTGCTCGACAAGGAACGTCCCGGCTATGAGGAATTGGCGAACCGTTCAAAAGTGCTCGACGAGCTGGTGCCATATACTGAAGCCGTGCATCTGCAGGACTCGCTGCAGGAGTTGGCCAAGATGTCGGAAGACGACCGCAATGCGGCCATTGACCGCGTGATTGAGGCGTTGAAGAAAAAAGAAAAGGAAGAGCGTGACAAGGCACGTGAAGCCGAGGTGGAAGCTGCCCTGGAAAAGCAGGGTGCCATGGGAGGCGGTAACAACCTGAACCGCAACAACCAGCCAACGCCTGTGCCAGGTGGCCAGCAGAGTGGAGAATGGTATTTCTACAACACGATGGCGGTGAACCAGGGTAAGCAGCAGTTCCAGAAACAGTGGGGCAAGCGTGAGAATGTGGACGACTGGCAACGCAACAACCGCACGGTGGTGGCTTCGCTGAATGCCGATAAGCCTGCTGACGAAGAGCAACTGGCCGACTCGTTGGCCATGGGCGAGGGCGAAGAACTGGCCGCCGACAGCTTGGCTGGGCAGGAACAGGCCGCCGATAGTGCCGCCCAGGATCCTCACAACCGTGAGTATTACCTGGCTCAGATTCCTTTCACAGAGGAGCAGGTGGCTGCTTCCGACCAGATTATCATGGACGGACTGTTCAATTCGGGCGTTATCTTCAAAGACAAGCTCGAAAACTTGCGGCTCTCTGAAAAGCAACTGTTGCGACTCACCAGTCAGTACCCCAGCTATGCACAGATGGACCAAGCCTGGTATCATCTTTTCCTGCTCTATTCGCGACTGGGCGATACAGAAACGGCCAAAGCCTGTCTGAGTCATTTGCAGGCCGACTATCCGGAGAGCGAATTGACCATTCTGCTCAGCGATCCCCAATATTTTGAGAATGCCCGTTTTGGCGTTCACATTGAAGATTCGCTTTATGCAGCCACTTACGATGCCTTTAAGGCCAGCCGTTATGATGAAGCCAAGGCCAACGCCAAGCTGTCGGCCGAACGTTTCCCGTTGGGTGAGCACCGTCCGAAGTTCCTGTTTATCAATGGTCTGACGCTGCTGAACGAAGGTGATGCACCGGGCTGTGTGGAACAGCTGACACAGGTGGTGGAGAAATACCCGCAGAGCGAGGTGAGCCCCTTGGCCGGTATGATAGTGAAGGGCGTGCAGGGAGGACGCACTCTTTATGGAGGCAGCTTCGACCTGAACGACGTGTGGGCACGGCGTGACTTCTCCTTGCAGCAGGATTCAACGTCAACCGATACGTTGTCGGCAGAGCGAGTCACCAATTTCTTGTTCATCCTGGCTTATCAGCCGGATTCATTGGCATATCGCGCAGATCGCACACCGTTAGAGAACGAGCATCAACTGCTTTATGAAATGGCACGCTACAATTTCTCTAACTTCCCTGTGCGCAACTTCGATATTTCAATCGAGAGCCAGCTTGGAATCAACCGAATGGTTATTAGCGGGTTCCTGAACTTTGATGAGGCCCTGCAATATGCCCGCCAGCTTCATTCCAGCGATTCGATGAAGTTCTATCTGCGACCGTGTCGCAGTCTGGTTATTAGCCAGCACAACCTGTCGCTCATTGGTTCGCGCTACAGCTACCGCGATTACGATGAGTTCTATGAGCGCACCTTCCAGCCACTGCAAATCAGCGAGGAAGAACTATTGCAGATTCCGGAGACCATCGAGCAACCGGAAGAAGAGGACACAGATTCTCAAACTGATGACGACGAGCCGGATGCCGATGCTAAGGGCAACAACATCGACGACTTTGATGAAGATTTCTTCTAACAAAAAAACACCGACATTATGACTAACGGACAATTGCTTTGGGTAGACGATGAGATGGAGCTGCTGAAGGCTCATATCTTGTTCTTGGAAAAAAAAGGCTACGAAGTGACTACGGCATCGAATGGTACTGATGCAATCGACCTATGCCGGGAGCAATCGTTCGACCTGGTGTTGCTCGATGAGCAGATGCCTGGTTTGAGCGGACTTGAAACACTGCAGCGCATCAAGGAAGTGCAGCCTGCTCTGCCGGTGGTCATGGTGACCAAGAGCGAGGAAGAAAACATCATGGAGCAGGCCATTGGGCAGAAAATCGCCGACTATCTGATCAAACCTGTGAATCCCAACCAGATACTGCTGACGCTGAAGAAGAACATTCATCGTCGCGAGATTGAGACTGAAGTCACGCAGAGTCAGTATCAGCAGAGCTTTCAGCAAATTGCCATGCAGATTATGGACTGCCGCACATGGCAGGACTGGCAGCAGGTGTATAAACGGCTGGTGCACTGGGAACTGGAGCTTTCTTCGACAGACTCGCAGATGACTGACATGCTCAAGATGCAGAAAGAAGAAGCCAACCTGGGATTTGCCAAGTTTGTGAAGAATAACTATCTGGACTGGGTGGCATCGCTTTCGCCAACAGCTCCTAATATCGACAGACCCATGATGTCGCCTGAAATTTTCAAGAAAAAGCTTTTCCCGTTGCTGAATGATGGGGAAAAGGTGTTTCTCGTGGTGCTTGATAACTTTCGCTACGACCAGTGGCGTGTGCTCAGCAGGGAGATAGGCGACCAGTTCGACATAGACGAAGATCTGTATTACGCCATCCTTCCCACAGCCACGCAGTATGCCCGCAATGCCATCTTCTCAGGACTGATGCCCAACAAGATTGCAGAGATGTTTCCCGAACTGTGGGTTGATGAAGACGAGGAAGAGGGAAAGAATCTGAACGAAGAGCCGCTCATCAGGACGCAGTTGGAGCGCTACCGCCGTAGGAACACGTTCTCCTATCACAAGGTGAACAACTCGCAGGATGCCGACCGACTGATGCAACAGTTGAACTCGATGCTCAAGACCGACATCAATGTGGTGGTGTTCAATTTCATTGATATGCTTTCGCATGCCCGCACCGAGTCAAGGATGGTGCGCGAACTGGCCAACAACGAGTCGGCCTATCGTTCCATCACCCTGTCTTGGTTCCGTCATTCGGTCATTGCTGACTTCTTCCGTCAGTTGGCTCAGACTGGCTATAAGGTAATTGTTACCACCGACCATGGGTCCATACGTTGCACCAAGTCCGTGAAAATTGTGGGCGACCGCAATACCAACACCAATCTGCGCTATAAACTGGGGAAAAACTTGGGCTACGATGCCAAGGACCTTTTCGTCATTCGCGACCCAAGGCAGGCGCAGTTGCCTTCGCCCAACCTGTCGACCAGCTATGTTTTTGCCACGGGAGACTCGTTCTTTGCTTATCCGAACAACTACAACTACTATGTGAGTTATTATAAAGACACCTTCCAGCATGGTGGCATTTCGATGGAAGAAATGATGATACCCATCATTACACTTACAGGGAAGCGTCGCTGAATGTTGGAATGAAAAATATAAATGATGAAGAAGAAAGAATTGTGCATGTATGCCCTGCTGGCTGTCATCAGTTTGCTGGTGGGATGTTCCAATGCCAGCAAGCCCCAGCAGGAGCCGGAGGTTGACTCACTGGTTAATGCTGATTCCATGTCTCTGCGTCCCTTGGTCATGCCGGGGGGCGACACGGTAATGGTGGGAGTGCGTACGGATTCTGCTACCATCTACCGACAGGTGCATGACCGCAAACAGTGTTTTATCGTGATTTCGAAGAAGTTGCTCCGCCTGAGTGTCTATGAGGTGGTGGGTGGCGACACGCTGCTCACGGCCCGTTACCCCGTTTGCCTGAGCAAAAACAAAGGCAACAAGCAGCGTAAGGGCGACATGCGCACACCGGAATCGCCTAAAGGAAAGCCCTTCTCAATTGTTCAGATACAGGATGCTTCTACGTGGAGTCATGACTTCCACGACGGGCGGGGCAGCATCAAGGCTTATGGTCACTGGTTCCTGCGTTTGCTCACGCCAGGCCATTCGGGCATTGGCATTCATGGCAGCACCAACAACGAGCAGACGGTTCCTGGCCGTGCCAGCGAAGGTTGTATTCGTTTGCTCGATAAAGACATTATTGACCTGAAAGAAAGGTATGCCTTTGAGGGCATGAACGTCACGATACAGGCAGAGAACGACGATCCGCTGCCGTTTGAGAAATAGACAGTCAACAAAAATCTATGGAAATAGTTATTAAGAGCTTGGCCGGCATCAATGAGGCCGCGCAACAGTTTATCAGTGCGATGGGGCAGCACAGCGTGTTTGCCTTCTATGGGAAAATGGGGGCAGGCAAGACCACCTTTATCAAAGCCGTTTGTGAACAGTTGGGTGTTGAGGATGTAATAACCTCTCCCACCTTTGCCATTGTCAATGAATATGAAGTTTCGGCTTTGGATGATGGCCAGTTGCCGGCATCCAGGAATATTTATCACTTTGACTTCTACCGTATCAAAAAGATTGAAGAGGTCTACGACATGGGCTACGAAGACTATTTCTATAGTGGCGCCCTTTGCTTTATAGAGTGGCCGGAACTGATAGAAGAACTGTTGCCCGATGACGCTGTACGGGTAACGATAGAGGAGAAATCCGACGGTTTGCGCTCCATTTCGTTCTCCTGTTAAAAGGAGAAACAGCTGATTTCAAGGTAAATAGACATTTTATAAAGCCGCATTATCGTCCAACGACAATTTTGCGGCCTTCTTGTATGTATATTCCTGCGGCAGGTTGTTGACCGGCCTTGCGACCTTGCAGGTCGTAGAGCGTGGAAACGGCGTGGGACGAGGTGATATTGCGAATGGCAGCAGAGGTGTTGTCTTCTGATGCCAGCAGGCGCACATTGTCGATATAGAGTAGGGTGTTGTTGGCTGCTCCCACGCTGGCCGATGTGCGGAAGCCCAGTGAAATGGTCACAGCCTGTGGCTGTTCCAGTTGGAAATCAAAGCATAGCTGTTGCCAGGTGGCATTTTCGGTGGGGTAGCGATAGTCGGTTTTTGTGCCTACTTTTATGCCAGTGAGCGAAGTGTTGGTGTTGCCCGTAGCGGTAACGGTGGTTCCGTTGTTGGCAGATTGGTTGGTGCATTCGTAGCGGGCATCCATGAGTACGCGATATTTTCCTGCTTCCAGGTCGACCGATTGTGTAATGGCATTGGAGCCAGTGTCCCACGAGTTGAGCACGGTGAGAACACGGTCGCCACAATCGGCATCATTCACAGGACGTGAGCATCGAGCGGCATAGTTTCCCACGCTGCTCGGACTCACGCAGAACATCGTTTGGCTGTAGGGCATGGAGTACATGCGCGCAAAGTTGCTGCCACTCGAAAGCAGGTTGCCTGCCTTCCAGCCTTTCACAGGCAGGATGTTGGGCCACTTCGAGTTGCTGGCTGGCACGGTGTTGGTGTAGCAGGGGTTATAGGTCACACTTCCCAGCGTCACGTTGCCTTTGTTGTTACCGTAGGTCTGATCTTCCTCGAATGAGGCATTCACAAGTTTCTCCTGGGTGATGTCTTTGAAGCCTTTCGTGAGGTCTTCTTCTGCTGTTTCAGGAAATCCAGCGACTTCCTCGACCAGCAGTTCGCCTTCCATGATGGACAGCTTCAGAACTTTCTGTCCCAATATTATTTTTTGTGTCTTGCCTGCAGCATTTACGGTGATGGGGTTTTTGCCTTTCACCTGGTTCAGCAAGTAGACGATGGCATCGTTGTTTTTGTCTTGTATGGCTTCTACGCCAGTTCCTTCGATGAAGAATCGCAGCACATTGGCCACGGAGTGATTCTCTTCGGCCATGAATGTGGCGCTGGCTCCGCTGTCGCTGATTTTTGTTCGCACGGCAAACACGGGGGCACCCAGGTGTGTGGTTAGGTTGTTGAGTTTGTATTTCTGGTCGCTGGCAAAGTTGGCGAGTAGCAGGTAGGCCGTGTCATCGGGGTCGAAGGCAATGGCACCGTTCCACCCCTCAGGAGTGGCGAGCTGCGCAAAGCGTTGTGACATTTGCTTTGTAGTGGCGGCGTCGGCATTGCTATAGTAGGCAATGGCGCGCAGGCTCGCCAGTTCATTGGCTTTCACCGAACGGCTTCCGTTGCTGTAGAGAGCATAGAGTCGTGCGGTCATTACCGAATTGTTGTTGGCCCGCTCACCAAATGCGAACCGTCGATAGGCAGGCACGACGATGCCCACGGCATTGTCGATGTTCAGCCAGTTGCCGTCCATGTGTGTCAGCGTGGCTCCGTCCAGTTGCAGGTGGCCACCGTCGGTGTAGAATGTGCGTTTTGTCTTGGTCAGTTCGTCGACGCTGATGGCCAGTAGTCCGCCCTTTTCTGCAGTGATGGTGACAGGGGCGTTTGCTCTCACGTGGTCAAGGTAAATCACGGCATTGCCTGGTGTTGAATAGATGGCGAAACGGTTGTTCAGCGTACCGTCGTTGCAGTTCAGTTCGCCATTCATCACATAGCTGTTGCCGCGTAGGTCGTAGATGCCAGGCACTACAGGCGTTGCGTTGGTCTTTTTGCCTTGCACCTCATACCATCCCAGGAAATTGCCTGTGTTGTTGGCGCGAAACGGTACGATGATTTTGTTCTTGTCGACAGAATTGGCTGCAATGTAGCCAGTGTAGCTCTGCAGTCCGTTGCTCCAGGAAAAAGTGGTGAAGCGCGAGTCGGTGGCAGCGCGGACGATGTTCTGCGAAGACAGAATCTTTGCTGCGCTGTATTCGTGGTTGAAGGCATCCCACGAGGTGGCTTTTAAGTCGGCTGTTGAAAGCACATCGTGCATCAGCCAGGTCATCATGACACGGTGGGCCTCTACGCCCATGCGGCGGGCTCCCACGTCGGCACGCAGCAGCCATGAACCGTCGGCAGTTGTGGTCTGACGGGCTTTGATCATCTTGTAGGCAAGGTTTTCAAGCAACAGTGCATGAGGATCGCGCAGGAAACATGCATTGGTGGAATAGGATGTAATTTGGTCATAGAGGAAAAGACTCCAGTCGTTTCCGTTTGGCATGGCCAGCTCACCGTCGGCCAGTGCCAGCCAGTAGAGCACCTCGCGCATCACTTTGTCATTGTTATGCATCAAGGCGTTGGTCTTCCATTTTTCCTCACCAATGGTGCCCAGCTGGAACAGCTTCAGGGCCAGGGCAGCCTCGCCCAGCTCTTGAATGACCACATTCTGATAGGATGTGTGGAAATAGTTGTGGTTCTGCAGGGTGAAGTCATCGTATAGGTTCTGGCCTTTATACAGGTCTTTCACCGTTTTATTGTCATAATCAGGGTCGATAATGGTAGTGTTGGTTGCATCGTCTTTCTGCGAATAGCAGTTGATGGCAAACTCGCGCAAGCGCTGAAACCAGCGTGGTGCCAGCGCATCGTTGGGGAATAATCCCAGCGTGGCAGCCAGAATGTCGGCCTCCCAGCCGTTTTCCTCAGCCTTGGTGTCGCCGGCATAGCCAGTGGGGATGGTGCGGTTCAGTTCGTAGTTGCACTCAGCCTTGAGCATTTGGTAGATGTATTTCTTCTGCTTTTCGCTGAGTTTGTCCCACTGGAAGAAGGCCGAATAGGCCACCGACATGGCCCACAGTGAACTTTCCCAGGCGTAGTCGCTGGTTGATGTGCTGCCCCAGTAGTTGTTGCCAGAGCATACCTTCAGCTTATTGGCTTTGTGAGTGGAGTAGGCAAAGACCAGACTCTTCATGGCCATGCTTTCAATTTCGCTCCATGTTACTCCTGCGGGCAAGGTGACTTTGTCCTTTCCATATTTCGCTAGGAAAGCACAAATCATCGATAGATCTGCATTGGGTCGCACGCCCTGTTCGTTGTTGCCCATGGTGTTTTCGCCTTTGAAGCAGCCACATGCTTCGCCCACGCTGTTTGGGGCAACTGCATCCTGGAAGTCGTTCTTCAGATAGGTGGCAAAGTTGGCCAGCATTTGCAGGAGGTCGGCCTTCATTTGGCTCTCAGCAACGAAATCGCTGAGCACCTTGCCTTCTGTGGGACTTTCCACGTCGGTCTCAGTGAGATCTTCTGGTTTTACGTAATCGTCGGTTAAACGATAGAGATGCACATCGTCGAACATGATGCAGGAACCTCCTGACACCCAATTGATGTTGAAGCCAATGGTGGCATCACCGTCAGTCGCCAGTTCAAAGTCGGTGGTTGCAACTTCCCATGGAGCTGTCACGAAGCATGAGGCAGAACCCTGGGCGAAAGAGAACGCCATATTGGTGGCTCCTGCCATGATTGAATAGGCCGACGTAGCCGTATTGGCATAGCCAGATCGGATGCTGGCTGCCAGTTGGTATCGGCCTTTGGGCAAATTGTGTAGCGTTTGGCTCACAGTGGTGGTGCCATCGTTCCATCCCATGCGAAGGTAGTATGCTTGCTGACCGTTGGCCAGGGAAGTCACTTTGCCAAAGTTGTTGTCGGTGAAGCAGTCGGCTGTCACGATGAGGCTCACGGCATTGGCCGCGTTGGTGACGTTCCAACCGACAGGATTCTTCACAGCATAGCCTCGGAGACCATCGGCTGCGTTGACCGTTGCCGTGATAGCAGAGATATTGTCGCTTTCAAATGACGCATTGGTTACAAATTGTGTGGTAATGTCTTCGTGTTCGGTAACAGCTGTTGCCCATGTGCTGATTGCACAAAGTGCCAGCAAAGTCAGTGTCCTTTTCATTGATGCGTTGTCTTATTTATGGTTTCTGGCAGCAAAGTTACGATTTTTTTTGGAAAATTACATAAATTGCATTAACTTTGCACGGAAAATTGAAAGAAAACAAGAATTTGTAATGGATTCACAGATTGTCTATACATTTGAAGAGGCGATGCAGTCTTTTCTTGCGGCGGTGGGCGGCAGGGAGCATTTGCTCGAAAAACTTTTGAAGATGGAGCAACAGCAGGCAGACCCTGTGACAGAGAAGCAGCTATCACGCATTCTGAACAATATTCATCAAGTTTTGCCGGAAGGCGAGCTGAAGGTGGGGGTTGGACCGCAGGTAGTCGAGGTGAGACCTCAGGAACTGGAGTGTGATGTGGTTCGTTTCCAAAATAATAAGGAGAAGTGGGTGGCCCTGGTGGGACTGCTCAATGGCTATCCTTACGAGATCTTCACCGGCTTGCAAGACGATGATGAAGGCATCATGATACCAAAGTCGGTGTCAAGAGGAAAAATTGTGAAGCAGACCAATGCCGACGGCACAAAGCGTTATGATTTCCAGTTCACCAATACGCGTGGCTATAAGATTACTGTCGAAGGACTGTCGGAGCGTTTTAATCCCGAATACTGGAACTATGCTAAGCTCATCTCGGGTGTGTTGCGTTATCGCATGCCCATTGAGCATGTAATCAAATTGGTGGGTTCGTTGCAGTTGCAAAGCGAGAACATCAATACATGGAAAAATGGTGTGGAGCGAGCCTTGAAGAAGTATCTGCCCGCAGGCATTGACATAGACGACTCTGTATCCGAAGCACAATGATCTTGCAGTCCAGTCAGATATTCATCGATCGCTTGCGGCTGTATGCCTATCACGGCGTGCTGGAACAGGAACGCAGGGTAGGGGGAGAATTTTTGGTGTCCTTGCGCGTACATTATAATATTATGCGAGCCATGCAATCGGATGATGTGGCCGATACGCTTAACTATGCTGACCTTTGCCAGTTGGTGGTGAGTCAGATGAAACAGCCTTCGGCATTGCTGGAACATGTGGCAGGGCGCATTGCTATGGCAGTGTTCGACCGCTATCCTCAGGCTACAGCCCTCGATTTGACGTTGACTAAGGAGAATCCACCCATGGGCGTTCTTTGTCAAGGGGCAGGGGTGGAGCTACATTTTACGAAGTGATTATGTTAAGAAAAATTTCTCTTTTGCTGTTGATGATACTTTCCTTTACAGTGGCTTTTGCCGCTGCAAATGACAAGTTTGTGCTGGTCATTGATGCCGGACATGGCGGAAAAGACCCTGGCACCATGACCAAGACGGCGAAGGAAAAGAATATTGCGCTGGGTGTGGCTTTGGCCTTTGGCCGCTATGTGGAGCAGAACTGTCCCGACGTGCGTGTCATTTATACGCGCAAGACCGATGTGTTTATTCCCTTGCATGAGCGTGCCGACATTGCCAACAGAAATAAAGCCGATGTCTTTGTGTCTATTCACGTGAACTCTGTGGCTAGCAAGAAGCCCATATCAGGTATGGAAACCTACACTATGGGTATGCGCCGCAGTGATGAGAAACTGGGTGCTGCCCAGCGTGAGAACGAGGTGATCATGATAGAGCAGGATTACAAACAGCACTATTCGGGCTATGACCCCCGGTCGCCAGAAAGCATGCTCATCTTTGATGTTATTAACGAAAAGAATATGGCAGCCAGTGTGGAGCTGGCTCAGCTCATTCAGAAGCATACCTGCAGAACTGCCAATCGTCCCAACAAGGGCGTGAAGCAGGATGCTTTCTTGGTGTTGCGTGAAACGTCGATGCCTGCCTGCCTTATAGAATTGGGTTATATCACCACGCCTGCAGAAGAAAGGTTTATGACGAATAAGTCGAATGTGGACCTGATGGGACGTGGCATCTATCAGGCTTTTGTGGAGTATAAGAAACTGCGTACGGGAAAGTCTACAAACCGTTCTGTTGCAGTAGATTCAAAACTTTCATCTTCTGCTGTTACAGCCGAAACCAAGAAATCCACCCGTTCGTCACTGGTCGATTCAGAGGCTAAGTCGAGTGAATCTGTGCCCCGTTTGGCAGAGAGCAACGAACGCTCCGCCAAGCAGGAACAGACGATAGACAGCAGCCGTAAGGTGCCTGCTATGGTTGCTCCGCTGTTGACTCCTGTGGCTGGCCTCGATACCGTTACCACCATCTTCAAAGTACAGATTTTTACCAGCGACCGCAAACTACCCGCATCAGACAAACGGCTGAAGGGCTTGCGGGAAGTAGATGCCTATAAAGAAAAAGGACTGTGGAAATACACTTTGGGCGCATCGTCCAACTATAACGAGATTATGCGATTGCGCAAGTCAATACTCTCCCGTTTCCCGCAGGCTTTTGTGATAGCGTTTCGTGCTGGAGAGCGCGTTGATGCCGCTGAAGCTTATCAGAATTATAAAAAGAACAATAGGAAATAAGTAAAAATATATCAGACGTATGAAACTCTTTACCAACGAAGTGAAAATAGCTCTTGTGGCCATAGTGGCCATAGTGGTACTGTTCTTTGGGCTGCAATATCTGAAAGGACTCACCATGTTCTCTACCGATGATCACTATTTTGCCCGTTTCAACGATGTCAGTGGGCTGTCGGCATCGAGTCCCGTTTATGCCAATGGCTATCGTGTGGGTGTGGTTGAAGGCATTCAGTACGACTATGCCGATCCTGACAATATTGTTGCCGTGATGAGCATCAATCCCAAGTTGCAGTTGCCCAAGGGCACCAAGGCAGAGATAAGCAGCGACCTGTTAGGCAATGTGAAACTGGAGTTGAAGTTTGGTCCCAATCCCATTGATGTGCTTGCAATGGGTGACACCATCCTGGGCAGTGTTAACAAGGGTATGATGGGAAAAGCGGGCGACATGATTCCGCAAGTGCAGACATTGCTCTTCAGGCTCGATTCCATTCTTTCTGGGGTAAACATGTTGATTTCAGATCCTGCTTTGGCTCATGCACTGCACAATGTTGATGACATAACGGTTCATCTCAATGCTACGAGCAGCCAGTTGCAGCTGCTCACAACGTCACTCAACAAGCAGATGCCTCAGATTATAGAGAAGACCAATGGCGTGCTGACAAACACTGAGGTGCTGACTAAGCAGCTGAGCGACATTGATGTGGCTTCGACCATGCAGAAGGTGGATGCCACATTGGCTCACGTAGAGCAAATGACCAACTCACTGAACAGCAAAGAGGGGTCTTTGGGGCTGCTCATGCACGATCCTGGTCTGTATAACAATCTGAATGCCACCATGCACGATGCAGACCAGTTGCTCATCGACCTCAAGGCTCATCCCAAACGCTATGTTCATTTCTCCGTGTTTGGCAAAAAAGATAAGTAATTTTATTTTGTCTAAATAAAAAACAATCGTTTGTACCTATTTTTGAAATTGTAATGGTTTGAAACACAGGAGGTTTGACGTGTGCAAGCTGCTTTTTGTGCTGTAAATTGTGAAACAATATAACCGCCCATAAATAAGAAAGTTACGCCGTTTGTACACACGGTGTCTGATATTCCGCTATTTGCAAGTTTCAAAGAAAATGCCGAACTTTGCAATCGAAATTGAATTGTAAAACACCACAGGTTTAATCTTGTACAATAGTTAATAAGTACTTACGCCAAATGCAACAAAGTCATAAGGCGCTTTGGGACAACTGCCTCAATTTGATTAAGCAGAACGTTTCGGAGCAGACATATAAAACGTGGTTCGAACCCATCGTCTTCGAGTCCTACGACGAGAAGGAGAAAATGTTGTTGGTTCAGCTTCCAAGTCCGTATATCTACGAATACTTGGAGCAGTACTACGTGAAACTTATGGGCTGGGCTTTGGCGCAGTCTTTCAAGACGCAGGTCAGACTATCATATCGTCTTGTCGTTGACAAGGAGCATGGCATCAAGCAAGAGATTGTACCGGAACGCTCGGCCGACATTGAGGCACCTCAGGCCACGACGCGTGGCAACAAGGCCCCTACGGTGCTCGATGCTGCCCTGCCGCAGGATTTGAATCCGCAGTTGGATCCCAAGAAGACTTTCGACAATTTTATTGAGGGCGACTCCAACAAGCTGCCGCGCACGGTGGGCTTGTCGATAGCCGAGCATCCTGGAAAGTCAACATTCAATCCATTCTTTATCTTTGGCCCGTCAGGGTGTGGCAAGACACACCTGATCAATGCCATTGGCGTGCGTTGCAAGCACATGTATCCACAGCGGCGTGTGCTCTATGTTTCAGCGCGTCTTTTTCAGGTGCAGTACACCGCTGCCGTGAGACAGAACACCACCAATGATTTCATTAATTTCTATCAAACCATTGATGTGCTCATTGTCGACGATATTCAGGAATGGGCCACTTCACCGGGCACGCTGAACACATTCTTTCATATTTTCGACCATCTGTTCCGTATAGGTAAGCAAATCATTCTGGCCAGTGACCGTCCTCCCGTAGATCTTGATGGGGTGAAGGATCGCTTGCTTACCCGATTCTCCTGTGGTTTGATTGCAGAACTTGAGAAGCCCAACATGCAGTTGTGCATTGATATACTCAATTCCAAATGCCGTCGTGATGGTTTGAAGATTCCCGCCGATGTCATTTCGTTCATTGCCAGCACTGCAAACGGTTCGGTGCGCGACCTTGAAGGAGTGCTCAATTCGCTCATGGCCTATAGCATCGTCTACAACACCAACATCGACATGCGCTTGGCCGAGCGTGTCATCAAGAGGGCAGTCAAGGTAGATAACCACCCCCTCACCATCGATGATATTCTGGAAAAGGTGTGCATGCACTATCATGTTAGTCCCCAGAATGTTTATAGCAAGAGTCGCAAGCGTGACTATGTGCAGGTGAGGCAAGTGTCGATGTATTTGGCACAGAAGTACACCAAGATGCCGGCATCGCGCATTGGGCAGCTCATTGGTGGCCGTGACCACAGCACCGTGTTGCATAGTTGTGCCACCATCGAGAAACGCCTGAAGATTGACAAGGCTTTCGTTGACGAGCTGAACATCATTGAAAACTCCTTCAAGCTGAAGAAGTAAGTTAGCACTCAGTTTTCTTTTTATCTCAGTTGAGACATCAATTTGTCTTCTGCAAGACAATTCTGAAGCCAAAATGTGTTTGTTTACAATTATTTTGTGTAATTTTGCCGCAAAATAACTGAAAATACAATGGCTAAGCTATCAACCGTTTTCTTTTTGTTTATTGTTGCCGTCAGTTCTTTGCGAGCAGGCAATCTCGACGACATTCGTCAGGCTTTAGAGCAGTCCTCCTTGTCGCAGGTGCAAGAAAAAGTGTATTTGCATACTGATAACACATGCTATTTTGTGGGTGATACCTTGTGGTACAAAGCCTATGTGGTGCGTGCCGACAATTTGCATCCCACCGACCTGAGCCGCATTCTTTATGTAGAGTTGCTCTCTCCCGACGGCATGCTGGTGGAGCGCCAGAGCATTATCGTTAGTCCAACAGGCCACACCTGTGGACAGTTTGTGCTGGAAGACTCACTCTACTCAGGCTACTACGAACTGCGAGCCTATACTCGTTGGAATCTGAACTTCAACGTGAGCCATCACCATTATCGTCAGGATGAAACCTGGTGGTTCTATAGCAACGACATGGCTGCCGACTATTTCCGCAAATGGGATGGGCTCTATTCGCGCGTGTTGCCCATCTACAGCAAGCCCGAAGAAACAGGCAACTATGCTGCCAGGCGCATGTATCAGCGCCCCAAGACGCGTTTGCCGCGTGTGAAGAAAGACGATTTGCTCGTGAACTTCTATCCCGAAGGCGGCCATCTCGTGCAGGGCATTGAAAACCGAGTGGCGTTCAGCGTGACCGACCAGCATGGTGAGGCCATCGACATCAAGGGCACGGTCGAGACAGAAGGAAAATCGTTAGGCATAGCCACCGAGTACATGGGCCGTGGGTCGTTTGTGCTCATCCCGGGCAGCAGCCGACCTAAGGCCAGTTTCACCTGGAAAGGAAAGAAATACAGTTTCAGCTTGCCCAAAGTTGAGGAAAATGGTGCAGTCTTCAGTTTGGAAGGCAGCAACCTCAAAATCAGCACTCGTGGCCTCTCATCGGCAAGTCAGTATGCCATTTCGGTGCTTTGCCGTGGCTCGCTGAAGCATTTCCAGGCCGTGGATCTCTCTTCAGGGCAGGTCGAGGTGGTCTTGCCTTCAGAGCAACTGCCATCCGGTGTCTGCGATGTGACCCTTTTCAACGACGAAGGTCAGATACTGGCCGACCGCCTTTTCTTCGTAAACAATCACGAGCTCGACCAGGACTTCATCACGGCCCCCATTGAGACCACCCACACCTATGAGCCCTACGAGCAAATCAGCCTGCCCATCACTTGTCAGGGCGTTACCGAACCCACCAATATCTCGCTTTCCATTCGCGACACCCAGACCGACGAGCCTTCCTACGACAACAACGACCTGCTCACGTCGATGCTCCTTTCCAGCGAGTTGCGTGGTTTCATTGCCAATCCTGCCCATTATTTCGAGTCCGATGATGCCCAGCATCGTCGCCACCTCGACCTTCTGATGATGGTGCAGGGATGGCGCAAGTACAAGTGGCAAGAGCTGGCCGACACCACGCGGCAGATGCGCTATGAGCCTGAACGCACGCTCACCTTGGAGGGCAATGTCTACAAAATGCTGAACCTGATACCAGTTGGTGATTTAGATCCCGATTTGCGAATCGACGAAATCTCCTATTGGCAGTATGGAAAATACACCGGTGGCAAGCGTTCTGAGGAGGACGACAGCGAGAATCAGGAAACAGGTGGCGAAGAGGCCGAAATGATTGAGTCGGCTCCTGAAATGATCACGTCAGAGGTTGTCACGACTTTCGATAACCTTTCCGATGCCAACGCCTCTTTGGGCGTGAACCATGGCAATCTGAAGCAAGAAGTGCTGGTAGAAGCCGAAATGGTCATAGGCGACAAGATTGTGGGCACGGTTCAGAAGACCGTAGACCATGGTCATTTCGTCATCAATGTGCCGCCTTTCTATGGCGATGCCTTTCTGAACATGAAAGCTTATAAGGAGAAGGACAGCGTGAAGCGCAACATGGCCTCGCGCAAGGATAAGTACGTGCTCGACGAGAAAGCCTTCCCCGACTTCTACGTCAAGCGTGACGTCTTTTTCCCTGTCTACACCCACGACTATAATTATTACGAGAAGCACCAGCCCGACATCGACTTCGACCTGCTCATCGACACCCTGTCAGAGCTCTCCATGGAAAACGATGTTCACCAGCTGGGCAATGTCAGCGTGAAGGGCAAGCGCCGTGGCCGCCGTGCCATCGACTACAGGAAGCCCGCCTTTGTCATGGATGCCTACGACCTTTACAACGACATGACCGATCGTGGCCTTTCGTTCGGCATGCTCGACATGCGCCAGTTCCCCGTTCAGGTGGCCAAGTACCTGTTTGGCAACATGAATCGTCACCGCATGTACAATGTCGACGGTCGTCTTGAGGGCCATGTCTACTATCGCAACTATGCCCCCTTGGAAGAGTTCATGTTTGTGGCCAACCGCACGTCGCAGTATCTCTACAACCAGCTGCAGCTCAAGCGTCTGCGCAACATTCGCGTGTTCACCGACTTCGAACCGCGCACCGAAGACTCGCTGATGATTGAAGAGAGCCATGCACCCGATGTGACCATCGAGCTCGACCTTATTCCCGACGACGGTGTGCAGCCCACCTTCCGCGACCGTCACATCCTGTTCCATGGCTTCAGCTATCCCGAAGAGTTCTATCAGCCCGACTACAGCCAGCAGCAGCCTGCTGAGCCCACCGACTATCGTCGCACGCTCTATTGGAATCCCAACGCCATGACCGATGAGCAAGGCCGTTTCACAGCCACCTTCTTCAACAACTCCAAGCAGACGCGCATAAAAATGACCGCCGCAGGAGTCACCAGCGACGGTCGGTTGCTCAGGAGCAAGTAGGAAAGTCTGCTTTAACTATTTCCGGCAATCTGCAGGGCCGACAGACAATCATAAAATCATACAATTGTAAATAAATCGTAAATCGTAAATTGTCAAATAGTAAATAATCAAGCGCAAACTTGAATTGTTTACTTGATGCTGATGCGCAGCGTGTTGCCATCGATTGTGATGTCGCGGCTGAAGTTGCGCAGAATGGTCATGGCTATCTTGTTGTCTTCGTTGTCTGTCACGCTGGGGTCGATGGCTTGCTGACAGCTTACGGCAAACTGCAGCGTGTCGTCTTGTTCCGTATAGGCCAGTGTGAGGCGTGTGCCAGGTTCGGCATGAAGGATGGTCAGCGACTCGTCAATGACATGCAGCACGGCATCGGTTTGCTGGCCTGACAGGTTGTAGTGCTGGCAGAACTGTTCCATCTGTGCCACCATGGCATACCAGTCGAAATGCTTGTTCTTGATGTCGAACGTTGTTTCGTGTATTTGTCGGATGAACTGGCGGGTGCGCTCGCGTTGTGGGTTCTCGAAGAGTTGCTCGGGCGTTCCGTCCTCATACACCACGCCGTCGGCAAAGAACAGCACGCGGCTGCTCACCTGGCGTGCAAAGCGCATCTCGTGCGTAACCACAATCATGGTCATGCCCTGTCGGGCCAGTCGCGTCATCACGCCCAGCACCTCGCTCACCATGGTGGGGTCGAGTGCCGAGGTGGGTTCGTCGAAGAGCAATATTTCCGGCTCCATGGCCAGTGCCCGTGCTATGGCCACGCGCTGTTTCTGTCCGCCTGACAGTTGTTCGGGCATGGCATCGGCACGCTCGGCCAGTCCCACCATTTCCAGCAGTTCGTGAGCATGCCGTTCAGCCTCTTCGTGGCTTTTCCCCAGGAGTTGCATGGGCGAGAATGTGATGTTGTCGAGCACCGACATACCGTTGAAGAGGTTGAACGACTGGAATACCATGCCCATTCTTCTGCGGAGCAGAGGCACATTGGCGTGGGGCGACAGAATGTCCTGTCCGTCGATGAGGATGCTGCCTGCCGAAGGCTGTTCCAGCAGGTTCAGACAGCGCAGGAAGGTGCTCTTGCCCGTGCCCGACGGGCCGATGATCGAGATCACCTCGCCCCGGCGCACCTCAAGGTTCATGTCGCGCAGCACGTCGAACGTGCCGAAACTCTTCTTCAGGTGGGCTATTTGTATGACAGGCTCGTCGGCTGCCCCAGCTTGCTGTTCGTCTTTCTGTGTAAGGGGTGCTGCATTTGATGCTGCGTGGTCTCTGCGGCGCATGGCGAGGCAGGCGCCGCCACCTATTATAATAATAAGGGCAGCTGCAGCCCACGGCCAGATTGTGTTGCTTTCCTCCTTCTCGGGACTGGTTCCAGAGAGAGCCTGCCCGTCGTCTTGTTTCAGTATGCCTATTTCGCCCTTTCTGGTCATGAATGTGATGTGCGACTCAATATAGCCGTCGGAGAAGAGCACCTGTTTCTTGCGCTCTTCGGTGATGCTCATCGACCCCATGGCCATGTCCACCTTACCCGTTTGCACGGCGGGTATCTGCGACGAGAAATCCATGGTCATGTATTCCAGCTTCCAGTTGCGCCGGTTGGCCCACTCCGTCAGAATGTCGATTTCCAGTCCCGATAGCACTCCGGAACTGATGAAGTTGAACGGGGGCATTGCCGGGAAAGTGGCTATGCGCAGTGTGCGTCCTGTGCCATATTGCTGTGGTGCAGCCACTTCCGAGGGATTGCTGGCATTGCTCCAGCGGTCGTAAATTTTGTAGTAGGTGCTGTCTTTGCGAATCTCGGCCAGAAAGCTGTTGAAGTCTTGCTGCAGTTCGGTGTTGTCCAGCCGGAAACAGGCTCCTATTGGTTGCGCTGGCAGTCCGGAGCCTATCGTGTCCACCTTTGCAGCCACTTCTTTGTTGAACGTCACTGTCAGGTTCTCTTCGCACGTCACGTCCACCTTGCCGCTTTCCAGTGCCGTCATCATGTCGGTCGTGGTGGTCAGTCGCAGAATGTCGGCATCGGGAGCCAGCTTGGTCACGGCCATGTCTTGAATGCTGCCCATGATGAGGCCCACGCGTTTGCTGGCCAGGGCCTTGAACACGGGCGGCACCGTTGTGTCGCCGCCAGTTGTCAGTGCCGTCTGGCCTTGCCCCTTGTCGCTCAGCAACTGCGGCACAAAGCCCGCCATTCCGAACAGGGCCAGCAGCACTGCCATCATTGCAGCGCGTGAGTGTTGTCGCTGCACAAGACTTGTGAGCAGCTGGCCAATGACCCATGCCACAAGGAAGTAGATGGCTGCCGTGACGATGAGGGGGAAGAAAGCGTCGAACGTGCGTGAGCGAATCAGGTCGGAGGCACGGGTCATGTCGACCACGGCAATGTAGCCCACGATGCTTGTGCCCTTCAGCAGGCTCACCACTTCGCCTTGATAGACGGGCATCACCGCCCTGACCACCTGTGGCAGAATGATTTTCAGGAAGGTCTGTCGCTGAGTGTAGCCCAGTGCAAGCCCGGCCTCGGTCTGTCCTCGGTCAATGCCCTGTATGCCCGTTCGCAGCATTTCGCTGATATAGGCCGACGTGTTCATGGCAAACGTGACGATGGCCACCACGATGCCTGTGGCGTCTACGGGTGCCATCACCACGTAGTACATCAGCATGAGCAGCACCAGCACAGGCGTGCCACGCATCAGTTCAATGTAGGTGGTGGCCGTGCGTCGCAGCCATGTGCGCCGGTTCATGCGCATCCAGCACACCACGCCGCCCAGCAGTGTGCCCAGCAGCACGGCGAAGAGCGTGATCAGAAGCGTCACCTGCAAGCCTTCCAGAATCATTTTGTAGCGGTCTTCTGCAATCAGGTTGTTGCTGAAGCTCTCTGCCACGCTGTCAACCATCTTTGTGCAGCCCGTCAGCATCAGGTTGCCGGCGGCCAGTATGGTGGCGAGCATCCATTTTTTCGTATGTTTCATTTTGTTTGTGCTTTTTTTTGTTCATCTACTTGTTTGTTTGAAAAAGAGTTACAAAGGTACAATAAATTGTTCTAAAATCGCAAGAAATGCGATATTTTTTTGTTGTCAATTATATGCAACGAGGTTCCCGTTAGGCTGCAACGAGGTTCCCGTTAGGCTGCAACGGGGTCTCCATTAGGTTGCAACGGGGTCTCCATTAGGCTGCAACGGGGTCTCCATTAGGCTGCAACGGGGTTCCCGTTAGGCTGCAACGAGGTTCCTGTTAGGTTGCAACGGGGCCTCCGTTAGGTTGCAACGGGGCCCCCGTTGCAATGCAATAAGGGCTCCGTTATGATGCAACGGGGGCCCCATTGCAAGGTAATGGGGCCCCCGTTGCATGAGGAAAAAAAGGAAAAAGTGCGTCAGAAAATCACCTTTCGGGTCACCACCTTGCCACTCTCGTTGGTGGTTCTCACGATGTTCACACCCTTGCGCGGCGTGTCGATGCGGTGACCTTGCAGGTCGTAGTACTGTCTGATGGCCACACCGCTTGCCTGTTGAATGGGACTGATGCCCGTGGGCTGCAGCTTGCCTTCGATGTAGTCGGGCAGGTAGTAGCCCAGGTGGGGTGGCTGGTTATAGGCCGTGTTCTGCCAGGCAACGCCCATGCGGTACACGTGGTCGTGCATCAGGGTGGGCACGGCATATTCAGTGGGCGTCCAGGTAGAGAAGATCATAATCTCAGAAGAGTCTTTCTTGTTCCACATCACCAGCTCTTCGCGCCAGTCGCCCAGGATGTCGGCCTGCAGGCAGGGCGTTGCCTTGGTGTAGTTGCAGGTCTGCGCATTGTGATAGGTGGCAGAGTTGAAACTGATGACGGTAGAGAAACTGCTGCCGTTCCATTTGTCAATCTTGGGGTTGGCCACGGCCGTCTGGTCCCAAGCTCCCGTTGCGCTGCCACTGTTGTAGGAATAGCTGCCGTCGAACAGCTGGTCCTGGTAGCTGCCGTCCCAGTAGATGCGGTAGTTCACTGAGCACGATTTCTGAATGACCTCCTTGCCCGTCGTAGCCGAACGGGGATAGCGGTTGTCACTCGACCAGAACTGGTAGCCGCGATGGCTGGTGGAAAGAGCTGCCGCCATGCCGCGTCCGTTGTCTTTGCCGGCCAGGTCGCCATGCCAGATCACACGTCCCGTGCGGGCGTTGTGCAAATCCCATGAGCCATGTTTGGCCGTCAGTCTTTCCTCATGCACGTCGAACACGTAGAGGTCGGTAGAGTCGGGAATCATCTTGCCCACGTGAATGGCGTCGCCGTGGCCGTAGCCCGTGGCGTAGAGCAGGGTTCCGTCGTTGTTCAGCGCACCGGCACCCCACAGAATCTCGTCGCAGCCGTCGCCGTCCACGTCGGCAATCGACAGGTTGTGGTTGCCGTTGCTATAGAGCGTGTTGCTGCCCACCAGTCCGCTTTCGGTTCTGTCGGTGGAGGCAACGCCACCGGTGTTCTTGGGTGCCGTCTTCAGACCGGTGCGCAGCAGCACATCGCCGTCTACGGTAATCTTCACGCCGGCCTGTCCCTCTTCAAAGTGGCGGGTGAACACCAGCGACTGGGTAGCGTTGGGCGAGGCGTGCAGCCATTCGGTGTGCAGACGCTGGCCGTCGAAGCTCACTGCCCAGACGTAAGCCTGCGTGTAGTAGCCTCTTGTGAAGATGCCGCAAGCGGGCTTGTCGGCTCCGTTCACGTAGGCAACGGCGGCCAAGAAACGCTCTGAGCGTCCGCCATAGTTGTCGCCCCAGAAGCCTGAGGGGAAGGCACTCACCTTGCCCAGTTCCGATCCGCCCTCGGTGGCACCGCCTCCCGAAGGCAGCGTTTTGCCCGTTCCGGCACGGCCAGGCAGATACCAGGTGGTGTGCACGGCGCGGCCTGTCAGACCCTCGAACACGGTGAGGTATTCGGGACCTTGCAGAATGTGGCCCGTCTCGTTGCGATAGTCCTTGGTGTTGTCGTGGCCCTTGATGGTGGCATCGGTGGCAGCCTGGTTCACGTAGTTGCCCAGTCCGTCTTTCGAGCCCGTGGCCGTCTTGCAAATCATTTCGGCTTTGCCGTCGCCGTCGAAGTCGTACACCATGAACTGGGTGTAGTGTGCTCCGTCGCGAATGTTCTTGCCCAGGTCGAGCCGCCACAGACGGGTGCCGTCCAGCTTGTAGCAGTCAATGAAGGTGTTGCCCGTGTAGCCGCACTGGTAGCTGTTGTCCTGTGCGTGGGTCGACTCCCATTTCAGGAACAGCTCATATTGGCCGTCGCCGTCCACGTCGCCCACCGACATGTCGTTGGGGTAGTAGCTGTAGGGCACGTTGCTCTGCCACGCGCCGTAGCTCTTCGAACTGCTGTCGTAGTAGCGGTATCTGGCATGCACGCCACCTTCGGGACGCTCCAGCTTCAGGCTCAGAAACTTGGCTGGCCAGGGAGCCACCTCTGCGGTTGTCTCAGTGGGTTGTCCGTTCACCTTCACCACCACTTGGTATTTGTCGCTGGCAGTGCCTTTGGTGTCCTTGTAGTTGGTCACTTTCAGGTCGCTGGCAATCACTTCGCCGTTGCGCAGCAGGTCGAAGGTGGTGTGGTCCTTGTCGTCGGTGCCCAGCAGTCGCCAGCTCACCATGCTGGTGCCTGTGCCGAAGGTGGGAATGGCCACCACGCCACGGTCCAGCCGTTCCATCTGGCTTGTGGGCGTCACCTGGGCGCTTGCTGTGAGCACAGCCCCACCCAGCAGCAATGACAGTGTGTAGAGAAATTTCTTCATTGTCTTAGTAGTGTTGTGAAATTAATTTTGGGTTTGCAATGATGCCTGCAAAGATAAACATTATTTTCCTTTTCTCCGCACGTTTGCCGTAATCTTATCAAATTTTATAGTGTTTTTTATTAAAATATGGTGGCGGGAATTACTTTTTTTCGTACCTTTGCCCCCAAAACTATAAATTACAAAACTGATTAGCAACATGATGAAGAAAACCTTGTTAATGGTCGCATTGGGACTGCTGACGGCTGCTGGCGTGCAGGCGCAGCGTGTCATCGACAAGCTGAACCGTGGCCTGGTGGCCACTCCAAAGGGCGACATGACCGGGGTGGACAAGAACTATGTCCCCTCTGGCAGCGGCAACTTTGTGCAGTGGCGCATCCTGCCCACAGAGTATTTTGACACCAAGTACAATCTTTATCGCAATGGCACCAAGATTGCCTCGAACCTCACGGTGTCGAATTATGAAGACGGCGCCGGTTCTTCTGCAAGCATCTATAAGGTGGTGCCTGTGGTGAAGGGCGTGGAGCGTCAGGATTTGGCCTCTGGCGACGTGAAGCCATGGGAGCACCAGTACTGGGAAATACCGGTGCAGCCTGTCGTGGGGCGCGACGGCGCGGTGAACACCGGCTACTCGCTCAACGACTGCTCGGTGGCCGACGTCGATGGCGACGGCCAGATGGAGTTTGTGGTGAAGCGACGCAACGACTCGGGCAACCTGCGTGCTGCCAGCAACCGCGTGAACTTCAACCTGCATGAGTGCTACAAGATGGACGGCACTCGCCTGTGGTGGATCGACATGGGGCCCAACCTCATGTCTGGTCCCGACGAGCAGTTCGACCTGATTCTGTACGACTGGGACATGGACGGCAAAGCCGAGGCTGTGATGCGCGGTGCCGACAACATGATCATCCACACGGCCACGGGCAAGACCATCAACGTGGGCAACATGACTGCCGGCTTTGGCAGCGAGCGTCCTGAGTACATGGGCGTGGGCAAGGAATACCTGCTCTACCTGAATGGCGAGACGGGCGAGCCTTACGGATGGGACGGCAATGAGAACTGGACACCGCAGGACTACCCCCTGCCGCAGTTCGAGGCCAACGAGAGCTATGGCAGTTCCGGCGTGTGGGGCGACCTGGGCCACCGCATGCAGAAGCATTATTTCGGCGCACCCTATCTCGACGGGCGCCATCCCTCGATCTTCCTGGGCCGTGGCTGCTACACTCGCCACAAGTTCTGCGCCCTCGACGTCGATCCCGCCACCCACAAGCTCACGCAGCGCTGGCGCTGGAACTGCTATGATGGCTCGTCGCCTTGGTTTGGCAACGGCTTCCACAATTTTGCCATTGCCGACGTCGACATGGACGGACGCGACGAGATCGTGTTTGGCTCGATGATGATCGATGATACGGGCTACGGCCTTTCCACCACGGGCTATGGTCATGGCGACGCCCAGCACTGTGGCGACCTGGACCCCTATCGCTGGGGCCTGGAACAGTTTGTGTGCTTGGAAAATCGCGATGTGCCTGGTGTGGCCTATACCAATGCCACCACTTCAGAACTGCGCTATGTGAATGGTTCGGGCGGCGACAACGGCCGCTGCATGGCTGGCAATTTCCAGAACACCTATCCTGGCGCTGTGGCTCGTTCGGCTGCAGGCGGACTTATCAGTCTTTGTGCCGACAAGGTGATAGAGGGTGCAACTCAGATGAACAGTGACGACTACTGGAACATGCGCATCTACTGGGATGGCGACTTGCTCGAAGAGTTCATGGACTCGCCGGGCGCTAATGAGCGTTCTCCTTACGTTTATAAATATCCGGGACAGAACGAGGTGGGCACAAACCGCGCCTTCACCAACAGCCGTTGCTGGGGCGGCGATGGCAATCTGAACAACTCGTCGAAGAACAACCCCAGCTTCCTGGGCGACATCCTGGGCGACTGGCGTGAGGAACTGGTTATTCGACAGGGCAACTCGTCCATTCGCATCTATATAACGAACTATCCTTCGCCCTGGGGCATCACCACCCTGTGGGCCGACCATGAGTATCGCAACGCCATGACCTGGCAGTCGGTGGGCTACAACCAGCCCCCTCATGCCAGTTTCTTCCTGGGCGAGCTCGAGGGCATCACCAAGGAACCTCCCGCAGTGACGCTCGAAGGCCGCACCGAGGTGCAGGGCACCATCAGCTCTACCAACCCCGACGAGCAACTGCTGGTGTCGGGCTATGAGGACAAGACCATTGCCGTGACCGAGGGCGCTTCGCCCTGGGCACTCTTCGTCAATGCTCCGGCCTGGGTGCAGGGCACGGGCTCGCAGCAGGCCACGGGAAGCACACCCAAGCTGCCCAAGCAGAACGTCGTGACCTACACCACCACGCTCACCGGCGGTGCCTTTGGCGGCACCATGCGCCTGGTGAAGCAGGGCGAGGGCGTGCTGGTGTTGCCCAACGTGGTGGAGAAGCACACGGGCAACACCGATGTGTGGAACGGCACGCTGCAGTTCGACGGCACCATGGAGAGCAGCCCCGTGTGGCTGAACCGGCACACCTCGCTCGTGAGCGACGGAGGCAAGTTCATGGCCGGCCTGAAAGCCGACTATAACTCAGCGATTTATCCTGGTGGCAAGAACCATGTGGGCAGCATCACCACCACCACGCTGCAAATGGGCTTCGGCTCGCGCGTGGTGTTCGATATTCAGGGCACCAGTATCGACCAGCTGAATGCCGATAAGATTACGATCGAGACCAAGAGCTGGGAGTATGGGCCCAAGTACAAGGCTCCTGTGCTGCAGTTCACGGGCGACGTGAGTCTGCCCGCAGGTGTCTACGAACTGGGCACCATTGGCCAGATCACGGGCAAGATGGCAGAGCTCATCCTGGAAGGATTCTCGAACGACGTGAAGACTTCGCTGCTCTATGAAGACGGCAAGCTGAAACTGAAGGTGGAAGAGATGCGCGCTGCTGGCAGCGTGACGTGGAACGGCGTGGCTGGCAACAGCACCTGGATTCAGGCTTCTTCAGAAAACTTCCTCTCGGCCACGGGCGAGAGCGTCTATTCGGCTTTCGACGACGACATTGTGTTCGACGACAATGCTGCCATGACCACCGTGACCATCAAGGGAGCCGTGAGCCCCCGTTCCGTCACGTTCAATAACGAAACGAAGTCCTACGCCATCAAGGGCGACAGCATCGTGGGTGGCGGCACCATTACCAAGAACGGAAAGGGCAAGGTGACCATCAGCAACTGGAACCACACGGGGACCACGACCATCAACGCAGGCACCCTGTCGGTGGCCATGCTGGCCAACACGTCCGGTCAGGACTGGGGCTCGCTGGGCAATGCTGCTTCGCCCATCTATCTGAACGACGGCGCCACGCTGCAAGCCAATGGCGTGATTACCACCGACCAGACCCTGAACCTGCAGGGCGAAGCCACCGTCGATGTGCCGTCGGGCAAGAGCGTCATCTTCAACAAGTCTATCAAGGGCAGCGGTGCCACGCTCATTAAGACGGGTGCCGGTTCGCTCGAAACAGGTACGCAGACCAATACCTATGCCAAGCTTGTGATCAAGGCCGGTACGGTCACGTCGAACAGGTCGGCAGGCAATGTCGATATGCTGCCCAAGAACGTTGAGTTCCAGAACGGTACGCTGTGGGGCGCCAACATGGAGGATACGCCTGGCGTTACGAACACCACCAACTTCGTGGTGGAGAAGGGGAAGTCGGGCACGTTCTATGCTGCTTATCGCGGCACCTATACGGGCAAGCTCACCGGTGAGGGCACGTTCAATGTGCATACTGGTGGCGTGCGCTGCTATTTCGATGGCGACTGGAGCGAGTTTGCTGGCACCGTCTATGCCTACAAGACCAACCGTCAGAACAAGAAGGCCTATGACCCCGTGTGGGCCATCCGCAATACGAAGGGCCTGCCTAAGGCCACACTGAACGTGGCCAGCGAGGTGGGCGTGAGCAACGAGGGCAAGAACATCCCCGTGGGCAAGCTGGCTGGTTCGGGCTCGCTGAACGGCACCGGCACATGGATTGTGGGCAGCAGCGATGCCAACTTCTCGGTGTCGACGCTCACGATCAATTCTCCTGTTGAGAAGCGCGGAACGGGCAAGATGACCATGACCGTGGGCAAGATGAACGGGGCTCTCACAGTGAGTGGTGGCACCGTGTCGTTCAACAACACCACGTTCAGTGCCCCCATCCACGGTGCCTACCTCACCACGGTGAAGAATGGTGGCAGCGTTGTGGGACAGGGCCTGCTCAATGCCATCTCCCTGCAGTCGGGTGCCACGCTCATTCCCTGTGGCTCCACTGCCAACAGCACCACGCCGGGCACCATCAAGTGCAATTTCAACGCCACCGTTGCTGCTGGTGCCACGGTCGAATTTATTGTGGGCAGCACGACAAACTCCACGATTGAGGCCAAGAACCTGACGTTCAATGGCACCTTGAAACTCAACGTGTTGCCTGAACGCTTGCTGCAAGTGGGCGACGAGCTGAAGCTGTGGACGATCAGCGGCACCTTCACGGGCACTCCCACGCTCGACCTGCCTGCTGGCATCACCTTCGACGACAGCCGTCTGGCCACTGAAGGTGTGCTGGTTGTCACCGATATTGCCGCTGGCATCACCTCTGTGCTGGCCGACAAGGATGCCTGCAACGTCTACGACCTGAATGGCCGCTTGGTGCGTCGTCAGGCCACAGCCATCAGCACCGAGGGACTTCCCGCCGGCATCTACATCCGTGGAGGTCGTAAGGTGGTGGTGAAGTGATTCGTCTCTGTGATGAAATGACTCTTCCTTGTGAAGAATTGCTTCAGCCTGTTGCGGCTGAAGTAAAAGAACATAGAATTGAATACGCAAAGCGATGCTATAGTCGCTTTGCGTATTTCTGTTTTTTTTATTTTGGAAAATGGTCCTTTGTATTATTAAAATAAAGGTGTAAGACAGAAGTGCTCAAAGCAAAAAACAAAGCAGAATGGCAAAAAATATTGTCATATTTTCTTGCGTTATATCAAGAAAATGTCGTATCTTTGCACCCGAAGTATATATACCAAAACGTTTGAACTACATTTTATCTAATTTTATTAATAACTAAATTTAAAGAGTATGAGAAAAAAACTACTTTTAGCTGCTCTTGCAATGGTGTGCACCACTGGTGCTTTCGCCTATGAAGTGGGCGACTACATCCTGGCACCTCAGCCTCAGAGATTCAAGGTAATGGGCGCTGACCTTGTGAAGAACGGCAGTTTTGCCGACCAGCTTGATAACTGGACGGAAGACACCGAGGTATGGGGCATTGCAGAGTCTATGGGACCAAATGGCGAGAATGTCGTTGAGAGCAAGGCGGCCACCGATTCTCCTCTTGCTCAGGAGTGGAGTGTAAGTCAACCTGGTCTGTATGCAGTGTGTTATTACATTCAGAATCTCACAAAGGCTGATGTGAATAAGGGTATCACATTGTCAAAGGTAACGACAGCTGGTGAGACTGTGAGCTATAATCATTTTGTTAGTGCTGGCAGCACTTGGGCTATGGTGGTTGATACTATCAGCGCACACACTGGTGAGACAATTAGGTTCTCTGCTACAAGCCTGCCTGTAGGAACACAAATAACGAATATTTCGCTTCATGCAGTAGAAGAAGTTTATGATGTTCGTATCGTGGAACGCCTGATTGCTTATGCTGAAAAATTGCTTCAGGAACCAGATCTGAGTGAAGGACGTGACGAGTTTGAGGGTATTGTTAGTGCCATGAAAGAAGCTGTCGCTGATCCTCAGCAAAATGAGGTTGCAGAAGCAATGGAAGCACTGATTGCCGACTTTAATACTTATTTTGATGAGTTCATGAATAACAATGGTGGTAACACCAATTCAGGCGACTGGTCGACGCATGCTTCGGCAAACTGGAACAACATGAACAATGCTACCATTGCTGGAAGCTGGAAGACTGTTGGTGACCGTTGGGGATTCTCCAATATGGGTGCCGATAAAGGTAAAAAGTGGTCTCAGCCTTCTGACTATGTTGGCTATCTGGAGCGTCCTGAAAATGATGGCTATGTGGCAACCGCTGCTATCCAGAGAGGTCAGAACCAGTCGGGCACTGTTCGTGGCGTTGTTGTGACCAGAACAGATTTGGAGCCTGGTAAATATTTTATTGCCATTGAGGCTCAGGCTGTTTCTGCAGCTGTTACAAATCCCGGCAATAATGGTTGGCGTTATGATGATGATCACACCCGTGTATGGAGTGGTCCCAGTATGTTCGTAGGAACTGATACCCTTGTAATGCGTCCTGCAACAGAAGAAGAACTGGCTGCTGCTAATCCTAATTACAAGTACACGGATGTTGCTGATACGCTGAATGGCTACTACTGGAAGCGTTATTACATGATTGGTGAGGTGAAAGAAGGTGGTACTGTACAGGCAGGTTTCCTCTTCCCCCCCTATTATGAGGGTGGCTTTAAGGTTAGCTTGCGTAATCCGGAGTTCCGTCAGATTGGTAAGTCTGAGATGCAGTTGAATTGGGAATCTGCTCTTAAGAACGTGTGGACTCAGCAGAGAGAACTGGAAAAACGTTTGGCTAATTATCCCACAGATGTTGCTGGATATATTTGGGAGAAAGATTCATTGCAGCGTGCTATTGAGGTTGCTGAGCCCGTTTTGCTGGCTTCTTATGATCAGGCACCTCAGGACAGTACTTGCAGCATACCTGTGACTGAAGCAGGCATCGCTGAACTGAATGAATTGAAAGATGCTCTTTTGGCTCAGGTGAATGCTCTTAGCCGTGCCAAGAACTGGATAATTAATCAGAATGCTGTACAGGATGATATTAAGACTGCTACGGCTAATGGACAGGCAGTACTTGACAATCCTTTGAATGCAGATGGCGATGCTGCTGAACGTGCAAAGTTGCAGGCTGCGGTGTCAGCTGCACAGGCTCTCATTGATGGAATTACAGAGGTTAATCAGAATGCTGAGTTTAAGGCTGCAATTGCAGAAATAGAAGCTGCTATCGTTTCGTTCAAGATTACATGCGCTTCGCGTCAGAATCCTGCTGAAATCTCTATCCAGAATGGTGACTTCTCACTTTCTTCTGGTAATAAAACTTCTACCAGCTTTACTGATAATGGTTGGACTTTTACAGGAACGGGCACCTATAAGCAGTGGCAGCTTGGTACTGCAGGTGTGGCCAGCTACGCTAATCAGTGGCGTGGTAGTACAGTGACCTTGGGTGGTAAGGCACAGCAGACCGTAACCCTAACAGCTGCTGGCGTTTATGAATATCGTGCTGCGGCTTATGCTACAAATGATAATAATTCTTATCGTATGGCTACGGCTGCTTTGATTTATGATGAGAATGAGGTTGTGGTAGATACCACTTTTGATGCAACACCTGTTCGTCTGTTCTTTGGTCTGGATGGTACTCCTGATTCTATTGTGGTGTCAAAATGCTACGCTCCTCATGGTAATGCCAAGGGTGAAGAAACTGCACCTTTCCGCAATTTGAATGGTAAAACACCTCTGCTTTATTCTGTTTATTATGTGAAGACGTCTAATGAACCAGAGGTTGTGGAGTTTGGTCTTGAGGCCGATCCTCTTGAAGTGGGCACAGGCTTGAACACCTTTGGCTTTGGTGATAACCACGTGTTCTATGTTGGTGCTGAAGGTGCTTATACTTCTGCATTGGATGCCGATCTGCAGGCTGAGGTGGCTCGTGCAACTGCTTTGATGGCTCAGAATGAGGATGAGTCGGCTGCTGCTTATTTCTTGAATTATAAGATTAAGCGTTTCCAGGCTGCTGCAGCTTCTGCTGCCACAATGAAAGCCAAACAGAACATTTACCTCAGTTTGAAGGAACTTGACGATGTGCTCGAAGAGTGTATCAATGAAAGTACTGGCATCAACACTACTGTTGCTACTAACGCAGAAGCATTTGTAAAGGGTATATTTACACTTACTGGTGTGAAGGTTGGCAATAGCATGAAGAATTTGAAGAAAGGCCTCTATATTGTTAATGGTAAGAAATATTTGGTGAAGTAATATTTTTTTAAAGTAATATTTTAGGGGATGCTCGAATGGGTGTCCCCTATTTTTTTACACAAATATTTAACTTTCTCAGGGTGGCTATGTGTTGCGAATTAACGATTTACTATTTACGGTTTTTCGGTTTTGTTATTTAACATACGTCATCAGGTGGGTCGAAATAACTCAATAATCAAATAGTCAATAAGTCGTAAATCGTAAATTGTCAAATAGTAAATGGACATGCGACAATTCTCTTTTCATGATACTGCATTCTTGTTGGCTCTGCAGTTTTTTCTCTATCAAATGTTTTGTAATTTCAAACTTATTCTGTATTTTTGCAGCCAAGAGAAAAACGTCATGCGATGGCGTCTCTCTCTTCAAACGCTGAAATAGCATAAGTTTACGTTATAATTGTGTAAGGCATGAATGCACTGAATAAATATGTGAGATTCGACTGGGCTGTGAAACGCATGCTGCGCGACAAGGCCAACTTTGGTGTGCTGGAAGGACTGATTACAGTGCTGCTGGGCGAGCCGGTGCATATCGTGGAGCTGTTGGAGAGTGAAAGCAACCAGGAAAGCGCCGACGATAAGTTCAACCGTGTGGACATCAAGGCCAAGAACGATCGTGACGAGTATTTCATTGTCGAAGTACAGCAAACGCGCGAAATACATTATCTGGAACGTGTGCTCTATGGCACGTCGAAAGCCATTACCGAGCATATCAGCCTGGGCAATACCTACGGTGACATACGCAAGGTGTACAGCATCAATATCATTTATTTCGATCTGGGCCGTGGAAACGATTATCTGTATCATGGCAAAACTCAGTTCGTGGGGGTTCATACGAAGGACACGCTGATGATGAACGTGAAAGAGAATGGTGTGCTTCGCATGCGGACACCCGAGGATGTGTTTCCTGAATATTTCATCATTCGTGTGAATGAATTCAACAACGTGGCCAAGACGCCTATCGAGGAGTGGCTGGACTATCTGAAAAACGGCCATATCAGCGACGACACCACTGCACCAGGATTGCAGGAAGCTCGCCACAAACTGCAATATATGATGCTGAGCGACCGAGAGCGTCATGCTTACGATGAGCACATCAATGCAGTGATGATACAGAACGATGTGCTGGGCAATGCCCGTGCAGAAGGTTTGGCAGAAGGCCGTGCAGAAGGTTTGGCAGAAGGCCGTGCAGAAGGACATGCTGCGGGTCTTGAGGAAGGTCGTGCTGCTGGTCTTGAGGAAGGTCGTGCTGCTGGTCTTGAGGAAGGTCGCGCTGCTGGTCTTGAGGAAGGTCGTACTGAAGGATTAAACGAAGGTAAGCAGGCCGAGAAAGAGAGCATTGCGCGTAACATGAAGGGGATGGGCCTTGCAGCCGAGGTTATCAGTAGCGCCACCGGGCTGCCTTTGGAAACGATAGAAAGGCTGTAGGTATCTGTCTTGTTCCCCATTCTGAGGGCTTAACCGATTCTGTGCTTGAAAAAGAGTCTGTTAAGCCCTTGTTGCGTGTGAAAAAAAAGATTGGAAAATGGGAAGACCATGGTTAAAAAGAATTGAAGATGGATGGTGCGACTGCAAAAATTGTTGTATGAATGTCAATAATTGTAGACTTATTTTTTGGCTGTTTCACTTTTTTTTGTTTATTTTGCACTCTGAATCCGAAGAGGACCACGATTAATCGAAAACAAATCAATAACTAATTAGTATTTTTTTATGAAGAAATTCTTTTTCTGTGTCTCTCTCGCACTAACGGGATTGATGACTGCTTGTATCGATAAGGATACGGCAGTAGATGAAGACGTGAAGCCTGGCTGGCTTGGCGGCAGCATCTACCAGACACTGAAGAACCCTGGTTCTACGGGGCTTACGGGAACGTTCTCCTACTATTTGCGCCTGATCGACGATCTGGACGAGGCAGAAACGCTCAACCGTACAGGCTCGAAGACAGTGTTCCCAGCCAACGACGAAGCTTTTGACCGCTTCTTCGCCAACAACAGTTGGGGGGTGAAGAGCTATGATGAGCTGAGCTTGGCTCAGAAGAAACTGCTGCTCAACGGCTCAATGCTCGACAACGCCCTGATGGTGAACATGCTTGCCAACCGAAGCAACACCTCAAAAAATCCGGCCACTGTGGACAAGGGCCAGGCTATGAAGCATGCCACCAGCATTACGAGCATCGACAGCATTCAGCATGTGGTGGGTGGTGTTGGCCTGCCTGAGAACAATCCTTATTGGGATGAGCTTCGTTCGGGCGACGTGTATTTGGTGAGCGATGCCACCGATCCCATGATGGTGCATTTCACACGTGAGCACATGCTAAAGAACAGCATTACCACGCTGGGCAGCCAGAGCGACTTTGCCGTGCTCACCGGTTCTCCTTACGAGCAGGGTGTGGCCTACATCTACGGCAACCGTATCGTGAAAAGCGATGTGACCTGTATGAATGGTTACATGCACCAGATGGAAGACGTGCTGGTGCCGCCGGGCAACATGGGACAGTTGTTGCGTCGTCCCGGTAGCGACACGAAATACATGAGCCGCATCCTTGACTATTTCTCAGTGCCCATCTTCAACCAGGAACTTACGGACTACTACAATGCCTGGGCACGCCAGAACAAACAGACCGAAATTCCACGCATCTACGAGTGGCAATACTTGAACAACAAGAAGTTTCATGCCGTCGATGGACGTCCCGACTTTGCCGCTGTCAATGGCAACAGTCAGCTGTCATACAACCCCGGATGGAACAAATACAGCCCTAATGATGCTGCCAACGGCGTGGACCACACGCTGAGCGACATTGGAGCTTTCTTCGTACCTGTCGATTCGGCTGTGGAGCGTTTCTTCCTGGATGGCGGTGATGGTGCCTATTTGATGCACCTGTATAGCAAGCTGCCCAACGACAACAATTCCTATTTGGTGGCCAATCTTGACACCTTGTTCAAGAACCGTCCCGACATTCTGCGCGACTTCATCAACAACCTGATGAAGCCATCGTTTGTAGAGACCGTGCCCAGCAAGTTCCAGTTTGTTCAGAATGACACCCACATGAACATGGGACTGAGTCTTGACGTGTTACAGACCAAGGCCGACGGCACCTACGACATTGAGTTTGCCAACAATGGCGTGCTCTATAAATTGACAAAAATGATCAGCCCTGACAAGTATGAGAGTGTGGTGGGTCCGACGCTTACCTATACTGATATGTACACCATGAACTGGGCTGCCAGCGAGGACAAGGGTGGCAAACTGGGCGTGAACTTCCTGTTCTACCTCACTGCCATGGGCTCCAACCTGGCTTTCCTGGCTCCCGACGATGCAGCCTTCGCCCGCTTCTATGTGGATCCCACCACGCTGAAGCATTCCGAACCCAAGGCGTTGAAGTTTGTGGGCGGAGCAGGCGGCGCCACGCTGCGTGTGGCAGAGTATGATTACAACCCCGCCACGGGCGAAGTGGGCGACTCTACCGGAACGGTGAGCATCACCAGCGAGCGTGTGAAGTCGCTCTTCATCGACATTCTGAACACCCACACCATTGTGCTCGAACCCGGCGAAGTGCTGGGCCAGAACGGTCGTCATTACTATAAGACCAAGAATGGCGCTGAAATCTACGTGGAGAACGGACGCGAAGGTGGCCGCGTGAAGGGTGGCCGACAGATTGACAATGGCGATGTGCCTGCAGTCATCACCGAAGCTCGCAGGGAGAAGAATGGCTATGCCTACCGCATTGACCATGTGATTCAGCCCACCACCAACAGCGTGTCGACCACGTTGAAGAACAATGCCGACCGTTTCAGCGAGTTCTACGACGTGTGCTCAGGCTTCACCTCAGGAACCGATATTCTTACGTGGGCTGGCATCAGCTCTGAGAAAACTTCGTTCGGAACCAACCCGCAGGATGCCTATGTCATCTTCACGGCCAACCGCCGTTCGGGTCCCAGCGGTAGCTGCTTGGACGAAAACGTGTCGATGTTCAATACTTATGATTACACCCTCTATGCGCCCAACAACGACGCCATGGAGCTGGCCTATCAGCGTGGTCTGCCCCGCTGGTCGGACATCGTGGCCCTGTACGACCGCTATGCCAATCCTTCCGATGAGGATTTGAACGACACCCTGAATGCACGCATGCGTGCCAAGGAGATGATCGATGCCCTGCGCGACTTTACCCGTTATCATTTCCAGACCACGGCTCTCTATGCCGACCATGGCGTAACTCCCCAGGAACGCACCTACACCACGATGAGCCGTGACGAGATGGGCGTGGCAACAGAAGTGCGTGTGGCCACCAAGGCCAATGGCACGCTTGAGGTGAGAGACAATGCTGGTGTGGTGCATGTGG
>CACXUV010000012.1 GCA_902770845.1 uncultured Prevotellaceae bacterium | reverse complement strand
AAGTGGGTGGACTTCCCCGTGCCTGGCCTCTTCGAGATTGAGGGCTACGGCGACAAGATTTATCGCAACGTGGGCTACTCGTGGTGCACCACCTTCGACAGCAACCCGTCCTACATTGGCGAGACCAACAACTACACGGGTTCTTATCGCCGTACCTTTGAACTTCCTGCTGACTGGAACGGTCAGGAGGTGTTCTTCCATGTGGGTTCGGCTACGAGCAACCTCTCGGTATGGGTCAACGGCAAGTATGTGGGCTACTCTGAGGATTCAAAGGTAGCAGCCGAATTCAACATCACGAAATATCTGAAGAAAGGTCAGAACCTCATCGCCATGCAGGTGATGCGTTGGTGCGACGGTTCCTATCTTGAAGACCAGGACTTCTGGCGCTTCACAGGTATTGCACGCGAGGTCTATCTGTATGCCCGTCCGAAGGTACATGTGTTAGATTATTTCATTAATGCCGACCTGAAGGATGGTTTCAAGGAAGGTGTCCTCTCAGGCGAGGTAAAGATAGCCTCTGCAAAGGGTAAGACCCTCGATATGCTGCTGATTGACCCGCAGGGCAAAGAAGTGAAGCTGAACAGCACCACGATGCTGAACGACGGTCCCTTCACCTTCAGAATAGGTACTGTGGGTATTGTACAGCCATGGACTGCTGAAACTCCGAATCTATACACTCTTCTGATGACCCTGAAGCAGGGCGACAAGGTGCTTGAGGTGATTCGTCAGCGCATAGGCTTCCGTCACATCGAAATCAAGAATGCCCAGTTGCTGATCAACGGCCAGCCCATCCTCATCAAGGGTGCCGACCGTCATGAGTTGGATCCCGATGGTGGCTACATCGTTTCGATGGAGCGCATGATTCAGGACATCAAGATCATGAAGCAGTTGAACATCAATGCTGTGCGCACCTGTCACTATCCCGACGATCCCCGCTGGTACGACCTGTGCGACGAATACGGCCTGTATGTCACGGCCGAGGCCAACCTGGAGAGCCACGGCATGGGCTACGGCGACCGCACGCTGGCCAAGCGGCAGGACTATGAGCTGATGCACCTGGAGCGCAACCAGGGCAACGTGCTCACGCTGAAGAACCACCCCTCAATCATTGTGTGGTCGCTGGGCAACGAGGCGGGCTATGGACCCAACTTCGAGAAGGCATACGACTGGGTGAAGGCCACCGACGCTACTCGCCCCTGCCAGTATGAGCAGGCCGGACAGAACAGGAAGACCGATATCTTCTGCCCCATGTACTACGGCTATGAGGGCTGCGAGGCTTATGCCAAGGGCGACAATCCGCGTCCGCTCATTCAGTGCGAGTATGCTCACGCCATGGGCAACTCGATGGGCGGATTCAAGGAGTACTGGGACCTCATCCGCAAATATCCTAAATATCAGGGTGGCTACATCTGGGACTTCGTGGACCAGGGCATGCGCGACAAAAGTCCCATCACGGGCCGCGAAATCTTTACATACGGTGGCGACTATGGCAAATATCCTGCCAGCGACTACAACTTCAACTGCAACGGCATCATTGCTCCGGATCGCCGTTTGAATCCCCATGCCTATGAAGTGCAGTACTACTACCAGAATGTTTGGGTGAAAGACATCGACCTGAAGCAGGGCAAGGTGGAAGTCTACAACGAGAACTTCTTCAAGACGCTCGACGACCTGGAACTCGTGGCCGATGTCGACCCCCTGGCGCAGGACGATTTTGTGGAGCAAATCATGATAGAACTTGGCAAAGTGGCCCCACAGCAGCGCAAGACAATTGAGAGCGCACAGCTGAGGTCGACCATTGCCGACGTGCTGTCCAGACATCCACAGGACGAGGTGGTCGTGAACTTCTTCTTCCGTGCACGTCAGGCCCAGCCACTTATTGAAAAAGGACAGGTGCTGGCCAAGGCCCAGTTTGTGGTGCAGCCCTACCAGTTCCCCGAACTGAAGACGCAGGCAGCACAGGTGGAAAAGGAAGAGACCAACACCTACATCAAGCTCTCGGCTGCTGGAACAGACCTTTATGTGGGCAAGCATACGGGGCTCATCGACTATCTCACCGTCGACGGAAAGGAAATGCTGCACTTCCGCGAGAGCATCAAGCCCGAGTTCTGGCGTGCCCCCACCGACAATGACTACGGTGCTGGCCTGCAGAACCGCTTCCGTACCTGGCACAACCCACAGATGAAGGTGAAGTCCTGTTCGGTAAACGGCAATACCATTGCCGTACAGATAGACATGCCCGACCAGAAGGCCATGCTCACGATGACCTACACACTGTCTCCCGAAGGCGAGGTGATTGTTCGCGAACAAATGACTGCCGACAAGGAAGCCAAGGTGAGCGAGCTGTTCCGCTATGGCATGCAGCTGCAGATGCCCAAGCAGTATGACCGCGTGAAGTACTGCGGTCGCGGTCCTGCCGAAAACTACATCGACCGCAACAACAGCGAGTTCATTGGCCTCTATGAGAACGAGGTGCAGAAGGAGTACTTTGACTACATTCGTCCGCAGGAGAGCGGCAACCACACCGACGTGCGCTGGTTCCAGGTGCTCAGTGGCGAGGGCCGTGGCCTTTGCTTCTACAGCAATGCTCCCATGGAAGCGTCGGCACTGCCTTACTCCACCGATCAGCTCGACGACGGCTCGTCGAAGAACAAGGCGTGGGGCCGTCACAGCGGCGACCTGATTCACGCAGGGAAAACCTGCGTGCACATTCAGCAGCGACAGATGGGCCTGGGCTGCGTGAACTCATGGGGAGCCTGGCCGCGCAACGAGTACCGTCTGCCTTACAAGGACTACGACTTCACCTTCGCCATCAAGCCCGTGAAGTAAGCATCATCTGTTTGTATAAGATAATTGCGTCCATCTACTTATGTGGTTGCAAACGAATTGCAAACTCATCGTCTTGCCGTTTTTGCTGAAAAACGTTACTTTTGCAGCAAAAATGTAACGATGAAGAAAATTTTGCTGCTACTATCAATCATCCCGCTGCTTCTGGCCTGTCATCAGACCACGGAGCAGCAGGATGATTTCTATCTGCAAGGGGCCTGGATGCTGCGGCAGGTGGACTACCCCTACGGGCGGACGAAGCACTATGAGCTGAAGGAGAATGGCACCTATTGCATGATCTACGACGGCGACAGTCTGTTCTACGAATGTTTCCTCACCACAACGCCATCGGGGCTGGTTGTCAAGCCTTGTGGCAAGGCCACCGTGACGCTGGTGGACAAGGGCGGCGGCCAGCTGCTCTACCTGGAGGACGGCGACCCGCATCCGCTCAGCCTCAATGGCGACTCGCTCACCATTCAGCGCTACGGCATCTTGCTTTCGTGGCTGCGGGCCGACAGCCTCTACCAGGAGTGGGGCAGCGAAATTCGCGACATTGTTGGGAAAGAGCAGGAAGGCGACATGGCGGCCGACGCGAAGTGCTATTTCCTTTCGGTGAAGGAGCGACAGCAGGAGCGCACCATCCTGTGGCTTGCACTGGTCACGGCTTTCATTGTGGTCATGTCGCTGACGGCCGCCTACTACAATCACAAGGCAAGGCACCAGCTGCAACTGCAGCTGCATCAGATTCAGGACGTGCAGGCACATCGGCCGCAGGCAGTGAGACAGGCCGTGGCATCGGTGGAGAGCCAGTTCTTTGCTTCGGATGCCTATGCCACTTTGCTGAAAAGAATGGCCAGCGGAGAGCGACTGAAGGAGGACGAATGGGGCGAAGTGGAGCAGCACCTGAAGAGCGTCTACCCTGGCTTTGCCAGTCAGTTGCGCAGTCTTCACCCCATGTCGCAACTGGAGTATCAGGTGTGCTTGCTCATCAAGCTGCGCATTCAGCCCAAGGACATTGCCGCTGTGCTGGCCCGCGATGTGAGCACCATCAGCACCGTGCGCAGCCGACTGTATAAAAAGGTGTTCGCACGCAAGGGTGGGGCAAAGGACTGGGACGACTTCCTGATGACCATCGGCACATAGCGCCTCGCACGCCCCCATTGGCCCTCATCGCATTGCACTTTGTTTGCAAGGGCAATTGCAAAGGAAATGCAAAGCCATTCTCTTGGCTGAGCGAGGAAATGCCCGTAACTTTGCCGTCGATAATTCACTCAATGTTAAACCAAAACTAAAAACGTAGCAATGATGAAAAAGAAGATTATGTGGATGATGGCTGCCCTGCTGTTCAGCGCAGTCAGTGTGAGCGCCCAGACCCCGAAAGTGGCCGACAAGGAACTCGTCGGCGCATGGCTGATGCAGAAGATGCAGTGGGAGGGCGAGAAGGAAGTGGTGTGCGGCAAGGAGCGTGGCTACACCCAGTTCAAGTACTATGGTGCCAACGGCGAGTATGCCTGTGCCGAGATTGTGCTGTCGAAGGATGGCAAGTGCACTGTTCTGCCTCATGAGTATGGCACCTACACCTTCAAGAATGGTGTCTACACCGAGATGGGCCGTTCCACGAAAGACGGCGACATGGTGCTGGTAGACAAGACCACCTTCAGGGGCCGCTGGATGAATCGTCACGACATCTGGAAGAAACAGCCCACCATGCCCGACAAGCTCGTGAGGTGGATTGTGGACTGCTGCAAGGTGAAGAGCACGCCTGCCGACATTCAGCAGCTCATAAAGGAGAACATTTTCAAGTAAAGTTAGCAAAAATTTCCGGAAACAGTCAGGAGACCGCAGCGATGCGCTCTCCTGATTTTGGTTTGAGCGCGCTTCCCGTCCTTCTCGGCCGGGGCCTTGGGAAAGGCATCGTTGGCCTTGAACAGCTGCAGGGCGTTGAGGATGGCAGGGTCGTCGGCATTGAGATACTCAATCCACTGCTGCTCGTCGAGCATGTTGTAGATGATGCGGCTCACGAGGAACGTTTCGAGCAGCTTGTGCGACTTCTGTATCATGAGGTTGCGGCGTTTCAGTCCGTTCTTGTCGGCATAGGAGGCAAACTTGTCTACGATGTTCTGTCGCTTCAAGTACTGCTCCATCTGCTTCATGTTGTCTTGCTTCAGCAGTTCGGTGCGGTTGTCGTCGGTGTAGTCGTAGGCAAACTGGAACGCCAGTCCCGACATGGTGGCCTCTTTATAATAAGAGGTGTAGTTGGTAGTGTCTTCGGCCACGAAGATGTCGGGCGTGATGCCGCCACCGCCGTAGACAATGCGTCCGTTGCGCGTCTTGTATTCGGGCCCCGTGTGCTTGATGCTGTCTTGCGAGAAGAACTCGCCGTGCTGGTAGCGCATGAGCAGGTCTTCTTCGTAGTCCTTGTCCTGTCCGTTCACGTAGGGCTTCTGTATGCAGCGGCCTGCGGGGGTGTAGTAGCGGGCAATGGTGAGTCGCATCATCGAGCCGTCGTTGAACTCGATGGGCTGCTGCACCAGGCCCTTGCCAAACGAGCGACGGCCAATGATGGTGCCACGGTCGTTGTCCTGAATGGCTCCGGCCAGGATTTCGCTGGCCGAGGCCGACCCTTCGTCGATGAGCACCACCAGCGGAATCTGCTGATAGCTGCCGCGCCCGTCGCTGCGAAAGTCTTGGCGGGGCGAGTGGCGTCCTTCGGTGTAGACGATGAGGCGGTTCTTGGGCAGCAGCTCGTTGGCTATCTGGACAGCCGAACCCAGGTAGCCGCCTGTGTTGCCGCGCAGGTCGATGACCAGGCTCTTGAAGCCCTCCTGTGCCAGCTTTGCCAGGCCCACGAGCACTTCGGGATAGGTGTTCTCACCAAAGTTCTTGATGCGTATGTAGCCTGTTTCGTCGTCGAGCATGTAGACGGCGTTCACGCTGTGCATCGGAATTTCGCCACGTGTCACGGTGATGTGGCGCAGTTCTTTGTCGCCATGGCGCACGATGCCCAGCTTCACCTTGGTGTCCTTGGGACCCTTCAGCCGGTGCATGGCCTCTTCGTTGGTGAGCGACTTTCCCACAAAGGCCGAATCGTCGACCTCCACAATCTTGTCGCCCACCAGCACTCCGGCACGCTCTGAGGGGCCGTTGCTGATGACTCTTTGCACGCGCAGCGTGTCTTTGCGGATTGTGAACTCGATGCCCACGCCCGAAAACGAGCCGCGCAGGTCGTCTTCGGCTATCTGCTTGTCCTTGGCCGAGATGTAGACCGAGTGAGGGTCCAGTTCGCTCAGAATGGTGGGCATGGCTTTCTCCACCAGGTCGTTCACGTTGACGGTGTCCACATACTGGTCGTCCACAATGTGCAGCAGGTTGTTCAGCTTGTTGGTGCCCGAGTTGATGATGCTCAGGCGGTTGCCGCCAAAGTGGTTGGCATAGAATGTTCCGATGAAAATGCCCACGATGGCGGCCAGGGCCAGCCACAGGGGCGAAAAACGATTTTGCTTGTTCATGAGTTCAAATCCAGATATATCACTTCTATTCCGGCACGTTCCAGCAGGTCGATGCCGTCGGTAAGCCGGTATTTCTCGCCGTAGACCACGCGCTTGATGCCTGCCTGAATGATGAGCTTGGCACACTCGATGCAGGGCGAGGCGGTGATGTAGATGGTGGCACCGTCGCTGTTGTTCGAACTTCGGGCCAGCTTGGTGATGGCGTTGGCCTCGGCGTGCAGCACGTAGGGCTTCGACACGTTGTTCTCGTCTTCGCACACATTCTCGAATCCTGTGGGCGTGCCGTTGTAGCCATCGCTGATGATCATCTTGTCCTTCACCACCAGGGCACCCACCTGCCGCCGCTGGCAGTAGCTGTTTTCGGCCCAGATGCGTGCCATGCGCAGATAGCGCTCGTCAAGTTTATGTTGCTTTTCTTCCATCTGTTTCATATCAAAGCTTCTCTATCTCTTCGGCTGTAAGTCCTGTGACTTCTGCAATGTCCTCAACAGGAAACCCTTTCGATTTCATCCTGCGGGCATTTTCACGGTTTGCCTTTTCAATGCCCTTCTGCAGTCCTTCAGCCCGCCCTTGTTGCAGTCCTTCAGTCCGCCCCTGTTGCAGTCCTTCAGCCCGGCCTTTCTCCATGCCCTTTGCCTCGGCGGTGCGAATGGCCCCGTCATTGTCGTAGTACACTTTCTCGCTCTCGAAGTACTTGGCATATTCTTCCTTTGACAGATTGCCAATCTCGGCTACCTCGAAGAACTTCTTGAAGATGCGCTCCTGCAAGGCTGCCGGTCGTTCCAGCAGGCGAGGCAGATTCTTCAGGGCATACAGCCACTTGTCGGCCTTGGTCACCAGTTCGTCTTCTGTCTTCTGGAATTTGGGCATTTCTAAGTAGATGTATGTCAGCTTGTCGTAGAAGACCTCTTTCTTGTTCACGTCCATCAGCTTCACCACGTGGTGGTAGTACTCCTTGTCGTCTTTGTCCTCGTCGAACACAAAGTCGAGGATGCCGATGGTGTAAACGGCTTTCAGACCGAAACGCCACTGCCCTTTCTCGCCCTGCTGGCGGATGGGGAACGACGAATAGTAGACGCTGCGGTCTTTGAACCACTGCTGGTCGGCCTTCTGCATCTCGATGATAATCTTCTCGCCCTGTTCGTTCTTGCAGTAGACGTCGAACACCGAGCGGCGGTCGTCCTTCGTGTCGCCCAGTTGCTCCGTGGGCAGCAGCGTGAGCGACGTGATGACCTCCTTGCCCTGCAGCAGGGCATTCACCAGTTCAAGCGTGATGTCCTTGTTGGGTTCGGTGCCAAAGAGCAGTTTGAAGCCGTAGTCGGTATATGGGTTGATGTATCTGCCTGCAATCTCGTTCATGGTTCCTTCGTCTTTACTCGTTTTTTTATGATGACATAAAGCAGTGTGCAAAAGTAAGCAATAATTTTGAAATAACCAAGACTTTTAATTCTTTTGTTCTCTCAGTAATCGCAATTCTGCCATAAAGTCATTGCGCTTATGAAATTTTTTTACAAGCACCCTTCTGAGATTGCGTTCTTTTCCGGCAACTTGCCTGTGAGACCAAAATGAGCGAGTTGTGGCGAAATTGCTATTTGTTTGTGTGTCAGAGGGTTGCGTTTTGTAGGGGAGCTTCTGCGCCATGATGGCCGTCTTGCTGGGTTGCAACGGGGGCTCCGTTGTGTTGCGATTGCAATCCCGTTGTGGCAGAACGAGGGCCCCGTTGCAACACAATAGCGCCCCTGTTGCAGCACAACGGGGGCGCTATTGAGGCACGTGGGGCTTGGCATTGGTGGGCTTTCGGGCTTGGCGAGTGCCCCGGAAGGGCTTTCGTCGTTCCAGAATGCCTGGCGACGACGATGCTCTTTTCTATGAAAAATTTTTACAAAAAGCTGGCGCGTCGACAGCCAGTCTGCAGCAGAACTATTTCTTGGACCTCTTGATGCCGGTGCGCCTGAGCAGGGCATCGATGGTGGGTTCGCCGCCACGGAAGCGCTTGTAGAGCGTCATGGGGTGCTCGGTGCCGCCCTTCGACAAAATGTTGTCTCTGAAACTCTGGGCCGTCGGCTGGTCGAAGATACCATGGCGCTTGAACACGGCAAAGGCATCGGCATCGAGCACTTCGGCCCACTTGTAGCTGTAGTAGCCTGCTGCATAGCCGCCAGCCATGATGTGAGAGAACTGGGTGGTCATGCAGGTGTCGGGCAGCTGCTTGCCCAGGATGGCCCGCTTCCAGGCTTGTTTCTCGAAGGGAATGATGTCGTCGGTGAACTCCTGCTTCTGGGTGTAGTAGGCCATGTCGAGCAGTCCGAAGCTCACCTGGCGCAAGCAGGCCGTGGCCACCATGAAGTTGCGGCTCTTCACAATGCGGCTGATGAGCTCGTCGGGCAGTGGCTCGCCCGTTTCGTAGTGGAAGGCAAAGGTGCGCAGAAACTCTTTCTCGATGGCAAAGTTCTCCATGAACTGTGAGGGCAGCTCGACAAAGTCCCACCACACATTGGTGCCGCTGAGGCTCTCGAAACGTGTGTTGGCAAACATGCCGTGCAGCGAGTGGCCAAACTCGTGCAGGAAGGTCTCCACCTCGCCCAGCGTGAGCAGGGCAGGCTTTTCGGGCGTGGGCTTTGTCAGGTTCATCACCACCGACACATGTGGGCGCACGTTTTCGCCTTTCTTGTCGATGAACTGTCCCTGATACTGTGTCATCCAGGCACCGCCCTGCTTGCCCTTGCGCGGGTGGAAGTCGGCGTAGAACACGGCCAGGAAAGAACCGTGGCGGTCGAACACCTCGTAGGCTTTCACATCGGGATGATAGACGGGTATGTCGGGATTGGCCTTGAAGCTGATGCCATAGAGACGGTTGGCCAGGCCAAACACACCGTCAATGACCTTCGACAGCTCGAAGTAGGGGCGCAGCATCTCGGCGTCGATGTTGAACTTCTTCAGTTGCAGCTTGTGGCTGTAGAAAGATGTGTCCCAGGGCTTCATCTGATCTTTTCCTTCAGACTTCTCTTCTTTTTTGAACTCCCGCTTCAGTTCCTCAAGCTCCCGCTCAGCCGTGGGCTTGTAGGCATCAATCAGGTCGTTGAGCAGTTTGTAGACGTTGCGCGTGTTCGATGCCATGCGGCGCACCAGCACATAGTCGGCATAGGTCTTGTAGCCCAGCAGCTGGGCAATCTCGCGGCGCAGGTTCACCAGTCGCTTGCAAATCTGCAGGTTGTTCTCGCTGTTGTCGTGGGTGCCCACGGTGTTGCGGGCCATATACAGCTGCTGGCGCAGGTTGCGCTGCGTGCTGTAGGTCATGAAGGGCGAATAGGAGGGATAGTCCAGCGTGAAGGTCCAGCCAGTGGTGCCCTCAGTCTTGGCCTCTTCGGCGGCAGCATCGATGGCTGTTTGGGGCAGACCGTCAAGCTGGGCAGGGTCGGCGATGTGCAGGGTGTAGGCTTTGTTCTCCTTGAGCAGGTTCTGCGAGAATTGCAGCGAGAGCATCGAAGCCTCTTCGGTGAGCTTGCGCAGGCGTTCCTTGCCTTCCTTGTCGAGCAGGGCACCGCTGCGCACAAAGCCTTGATAGGTGTTTTCGAGCAGCATCTTCTCTTCGGGTGTCAGCTTGCGGTGGTGGCGGTGCACATACTTGATGCGCTCAAACAGACGCTCGTTCAGCCTCACGTCGTTGGCATGCTGCGTCAAGATGGGCTGCATCTTCTGTGCCAGGGCATCCATGTCGTCGTTGGTCTCGGCCGACAGCAGGTTGAAGAACACCGTAGACACGCGCTCCAGCAGGTCGTAGTAGCCTTCGGTGTCGTCGTCCTTGTCGATGATGGTGTTGTCGAAAGTGGGCTTCTCGGGATTGTTGATGGTCTTTTCTATTTGTTCGTTGTCGCGACGAATGCCCTCCATGAAGGCTTCTTCATAGTCTTCTAAGCGGATGCGGTCGAAGGGAACTGTGTCGTGGGGGGTGTTGTAGGGAAGAAAGAAAGGGTTCTGCCTTTGCTGTGATTGATTGTCGTTCATGTTGTTTTAAAATGTTTCGTTTTCGCGTGCAAAATTACTACAATCTCAACGCAATGAAAAGCGATTAAGAACATTTAACGTGCTGGATGCATGTTTTGCGAAAACTAAAAAAGCCTCACAAATACTTTAATATGAAGGTTTTGTGAGACTCTTCCGTTCTTGTCTTTCTGCCTGTGCGCTTATTTTGTGAATGTCTTTCTTCCGTTTACAATATAAATGCCTTTTTGGGGCACACTCACCTGTTGGCCTTGAAGATTATAGACTTTGCCTTCTTTGCTGTTGACTGTCAGGGAATTGATTCCAGTGGTGGTGGACAAATATCTGAAGCCGGCAAAGCGCCATTTGGTTCCGCCGACAAAGAACTTATAAGTTTTGTTGGCTTGCAGCGAATAGACCAAGCCATCCCATGCGCTGATTTCTGTTGCAGGCTTTGCTCCGTTTTCAACCAGGGCACCGCTGCTGAGCACCTTGGCAGTAAGTCCATTCTCGCCTTCCGTCATGTTGACAGACTTTGTGGTGGCCACTCCGCCGCCAAGGAATATGGTGAGTGTGCCTGCCCGTGTGGTCTCGATGATGATGGGTGCGCCATTGTTGTCGTTGCTCTGTGTGTAGAAGCCGCTGAGGTCAACGCCGTCAACGGTCTGTGCCGAAGAACTTGTGCCACCGCTTCGCCAGTCGGTGATGCTGGGGTCGAACGTGACGGTGATGCCGGTCACCTCGGTAATGCTTCCGCCGATGTGGACATCCTCCTTGACCATTACATAGACCGTCTCACCGCTTTCGCCACGCTCAACGGTGGGAATGGTGGAAAGTATATAAGTGGCATCGTTGCCCAGTGTGGCTCCGGCACCCTCATAGCCTGTCAGTGTGGCAGGCACCTCGGTATAAGGTATCTTCGTGTATTGGTAGGGCACTGTCACTTCGCTGCCAACCGATACGGCGGTGAAGTTGTTGTTGCGAGCTGTTACGTTGCGGCCAGCGCCGCTGCCCGTCAGCGGACTCTTCACGCCTTCAGCGGCATAGTTGCCTTCAACCAAAGCCCTGCAATTATCGTTGATGCTCATTCCCACGCTATTGCCTGGACAGTTGTGGTAGTTGTTGACAAGATGCACGTAGCAGTCGCCGCACTGTGGCAGACGGCGCATGCAGCCCTCACCCCAGACGTTGCAGGCAAAGGTGAGGTGGAGAATCATTGTGCCATTAGCCCACCCGCAGCCACAGGTGTAGGCATGCGAGTAGCTGCGCGAGGTGTAATAAAAGTGGTTGTAGGTGTAGGTAGCCCAGTCGCACACCTTGCTGTCGAGCGCACCATCCTGAGAATCAACCAGCGTGCAGTGGTCAACCCACACGTGCTTGCCCTGATTGGTGATGAGGTCGGAACCATCAATGTCTACGGCACCTGGGCCAATCAGTGACAGATTGCGGATGATGATGTTTTCGCTGGAAGTTTCAATATGGAAAACGCCCGATTTGTTGGGCAGCGAGTAGACACCCGTCTTCTGGAACTGCAACTCCATCATTGCTTTCTTAGTGAAGAAAGCGCGCCTGTCGCAAGTGAGCGTCGTGCCATCGGGCAATGTGCCCGTGTACTGGTCGGTGCTGCTCAGACCGTCCAGATTCTGACTCTTCAGGTAGGCATTGTCCTCGGCGGTCAGGAAGAATTTGGTGCACAAGCGGGCGTTGTTGATGCCAATGATGGTCTTGTTCTTGGTTGATGAAAGCTTCATTACCTCTTCTATAATAAAATCACCCTTGGAACCATCGAGAATTACAATGTCGTTCATTGCTATGGCTTGCTTGATTCTGGCATCGTCAGTTTGTCCTTCGCCCAGTGCCGTCAATGTAGCGGTTGTTGCATCAGAGAAGTTTCCGCCGTTCAGACAGTAGGCCGTACCAGACTCGTCGGCGCAGGTGGCCCAGCCCCAAGGGGCCACATTGTTGTCGGCCAGCACAGGCAAAAGGGCGATGGTACACAGTAAAGTCAGTAAAGTTTTCTTCATTGTCATAATAGTATAGCTAAATGTTCTCTATTTCGTTCAATGGCAGTCCCGTGTAGCGAGCAATCTTTTCCGCGCTCTCCCCTTCAGCTTTCATCATGCGTGCGAACTCGATAGCTTTATTCCGTTCACCTTCAGCAAGTCCTTCCGCTTTTCCTTCCGCAAGTCCTTCCGCTTTTCCTTGCGCAAGTCCTTCCGCTCTTCCTTCTGCAAGTCCTTCCGCTCTTCCTTCTGCAAGTCCTTCTAATCGTGCATTACCTAAGACATCGTTCTGAATCATAACGGCATTGATGTGTTCGTCGTAAGCGTAGCGGTCTTTTTTATCCAGCATCAAGTATTGCAATTTTGCGCGAGCTTCTTGCAGACCTGGGGCTGTGGTGTCATCTTTAATGTGGCCGTTTTTCAGATAGTCAAGCCATTCTTCCAAGGGTGTCTTGGCAACTTGATTAAACTCGTTGACCCTTATGATGAAATATTCAGGGAAAATCTCTTCGGGCATTCTCATACGGATAACACCATTTTCCTTGGTTGTGATTTTCAGGGTGTCGTGCGTGTGTATGCCCACAAGCTTGTTTTGTCCGTGGTACAGATAGTCGGCACCTTTGCCCAAGTCGAAATAAATAATATTGATGGAGTAGACTTTCTTTATCTCGCTATACGTGCTTCCAAGACTTATATGCTCTGTGATGGCCTTTGCAGTTCCGTACAGAATGCGTTCAAGATAGTAAATCTCTCTTGTGAGTTGAACTTCTACAAGGAATATTTCACCGGCATCGTTCTTGGCTTTGATGTCAACACGATTGAATTTGTCATCAATAAACTCTTGGTTTCCTTCACTTTCCAGCAGTTCCACAATATGAACTGGTTCATTGAGCAATACGGTAATAAGTCCTTCTAATACTCCGAAGTTTGCCTTGTCGCGCAGCATTCGCTTCACGGCCCAGTCAAAGCGTACATATTTATTGTCAGCGTTCATGCCATTATTTTTTTACTGCTGCAAAGTTACATTATTTTTTAGAAGTAACAAATTAAATTGCGCAAAAAACGCTCCCAAAGGACAAAACAATAAGAAAAAGAAAAAAAGCACGTGATAAAAGTTTTACTTGGAGCGAAGAAAAAAGGAGGGCACGCAAATTTGCGCGCTCTCCTTTGGTATGTGTATGGAATGTGCTTGGCGATATTATTCACGCCACTTCGGTGCACCAATGCCCTTGCTGTAGAGCACATTGTCAGCCGTCTTGGCCTCAGGCTTGAAGTGCAGGTCGACCATGCCCTTCTTGTAACCCTCGCGGATGTTGATGTCAGGATTGGTTTCTGTTCCGTCGATACCGTCTTCCATGTGATCGTAGTGGTCGGCATCAGCAGTGAGCTTGTGAGGCGGATTCGGCTGGATCATCAGATCGCTGGCCTTAATGGGAGCCACCTTCACGGTCAAGCCTGCCATGCCTTCCTCTTCGCTCTTGCCGGAACCCCATGTCACGGTGTAGTTCTTGTTGAGTGAACCGAAGGTGTTCTTGCCAGTGAAGTCAAAGGCCGAAGCAGTGTTGCTGAAAATCTGACCTTCCTTCGTGACGTTGCCTTCCTCGTCCTTCACTTCGCCGAAGAGGTAGTCGTTGGTCGAGTAGTTGTCTTCGAAGTCGAGCGTCACCGTCTCAGAACCGTTCACGGTGCGGATGTCGCATCCTGCCTGAACCATTTCGCGCAGATCGTCGCCCTCAGCACGGGTGAGCACGAAGAGATTGCGCTTCATGGTGAACGACGAGCCACCAGGAATCCAGCGCATGTTGAACAACAAGCTATTGCCCACACCGCAAGTGTTGAAGTTCACGATGGTGTTGTTCTCAAGCGTAATGTTGTAGTGAATGTCATCGGGCCATTCCACTGTTTGCTGCTTGTTGTGGTTGAACATGTAGCCAAGTGGGTTGTCGTAGATGGTGCAATTCTTCATAACGAAGTCCATCCAGATGTTGATGTTGGGATTGGCCTCGGGGTTGGCGTGGAACCAGTTGTAGCGACGACCGCCGGCGTTGTAATAGCCACCGTTATAGAAGTCGACATTGTCTACCGTGAAGTGTTTGATCTTCACACCGTAGTTAGCCTGTACGCGGTAGAAGCCACCAACGAGTCCCTGGAACGAGCAGTTCTTCACTGCGAGTTCTTCGACAACAGAACCCATGCCGTCAGAGTACATGTTCATGAAGTAGCTGTTGGTAACAACAGTTCCGTCGGCCACATTGTTCACCAAAGGAATAGCAAAGTCGATGTCTTCCAGAATGAACTTATCAATGTCGATGGTGACCATGGGGTTCTCGCTGCCCTCAGGACGACGACCCAGCATGAAGAATGCAGGTGAAGGCGATGCACCACCGCTGGTGTCAAGAATCTGGTTGTGATACAAATAAATCTTGGCACGACCCTTGCCAGCTTTTATGTCTTCTGGGTTGGTGGCCAGTTTGAAGCCTTTATACACTTGCATGCCTGCTGTGACAAAGTAGGCTTGCCCACCCTCCAGATAGAACACCTTGTTCTCGGCAAACTCATTGCTCCTCATGAAGTTTTCAAGCAGCGGCTGTATGGGAGTGGCTGCGATGGGCAGGCTAATCTCCTTTTCAACGTCGCCATCCCAGTAGTGCATGGTGTCCTGAGCAGCAGCAGCAATCACAATGGGTGCTCCGGGATCGCCTTTGGTGCGCACGGTCATGTCAAGATTGTACTGGGCATACACCAAAGCTTTTTCACGTGCAATCTTTTCATCGTAAACATAGACATTGTAGACGGAGTTCGAGTCAAGGCCAGCCACGTCGATGGAAGCAACGCCTTCAGCATCGAATTTCCCAGTAAGAGGCATTTTCTTGAATTGATCAGGCACGGTAGCTTCAGGGTTCGAGCCAGAAGGCTCAATCACAAGATAGTCAACCTTCCATACCTCATTGCCGTTTTCATCGGTTTCAGTGTTGAAATACTCCTTGAATTCGTTCACCTTCTTAGATGTATAAGGAGTGGGACGGCTTTTTTGGGTGAGACTGCGGTCGAGAATGACAGTGAATCCTGTCTTGCTGATGTTGGTCTTACCGGTAACGATGGCGGGCACTTCATAGCGGTCGCCTGTTTGGATCTCACAGCGGTCAGACCAGTGCTGCAAGTCGCCAATACCGAACCACTGCGAGTTGTGGGCGTCGTTCAGGTTATCGGTGTTGGACAGTGCGCGAATGGCAAAACGATAGACCTTGGAGTACTGAAGGTCATTCAGCAGCAACTGGTCGACTTCCTGTCCCATGAGAACCGTGTCGAGTACCAGGTAGGAGGGGTTGTCCCAGTTGTCGGTGTTGCCAGTGGCCACGCTTTGGTTGGTTGATGCACGGAGCTGATAGGCTTTGGCACCTTCAACGCGCGACCAGTAGAGCTGAATGCTGTTACCGTGCTCGCCTCCCACCAGTTTGCACAGGTAGGGGTCGTTCGAGCCGGCTGCCATTGTCAGGTTGGTGCGGAAGATAGGACGCACCAAACGGTCGGACGAAGCCTCATAGCTACTGTCGTCCTTGTCGCTACAGGAGAAGGTGGCGAAGCTGGCAGCCAATGCTAATGTATATAGAAATATCTTTTTCATAATCTCTCTTTAACTGATATTAGTAACCATAGTAATTCTTGTAGAAGCCGGCAGAGCGCGTAATGGCCTCACGGGGAATGGGCAGCAGATAGCGCACCACGGGAAGATTGGTGGGATTGGCCTTGAACTGGCCCAGTACGCCGATGCTTTCTTCCTTACCGTCACGAACAAAGTAGTAGTTGGTCTTGTCGCTGGTGGCACCACCGTGAATGAAGCCCCAAAGCGAGTAGAGCACCTGATTGCGGGCAAATCCGTCTTCTGGATAGAACCAGTTGTAGAAGTCGGCACTGGCCATATCGTTCTTCAGTGTGGCCTGAGGTTCCTCGGGATTGGGAATCCAGTTGTAAGAAGCCAGCTTCTCGAGTTTTGCTTGGCGTTCAGGGTTCTTTGCTATGACCACGTTGGGATCGTTCAGCTTAGCCAGTTCGTTGGCAATGTACTCCTTGAACTTCTGAGGCGTTTTGTAGTCACTCTTAGGTGCAGCAGTCGACTCAGGGTTGAAAAGATACAGCACGGGCAGCTTGTTGTTGGCAAAGTAGGAATTGTCGTTGGGATTCTCAATCCAGCAGTAGTACAGTTTGCTGGCCAGCAGACTGCCCTTGTCCTTGCCTGCTGTCTGTCCAAAGGCCAAATCGCCTGGCACGGCTGCATTGACTTCATCCTCAGTGAACTTCTCGCCAAGACTGCCAAAATAGTCTACACCGTCGTAGGCCACAACCATGTCGTTGATGGCACTCTCAGACACACCTCCGATTTCAGAAGCAACAGCATTGTATCGCATGAAGGTGTAATAGAGCACCTCTGAGAGCTTGTTGTTGCGCACAAGATCTTTCCAGCGCATGTTCTCACCAGCGAACTCCCACTTGCGTTCCTGCAGGATTTCGTCCATGAACGAAGCCGAGTCTGTTGCTGCCACAGCGGGAGCTGCAACGCTTGAGCCTTTATAGGCACGGTCGCGCACCATCTGTACGTAGCTGGCAGCAGTAGAACCCACGGTCTTGGTCAACTTTACGTCGGCCTCAGCATACATCAGCAGCACGTCGGCCAGACGTATGTAAGGATAGTTAATGCCAGTGTTGTTGGTGGTAGAACGGCCAAATGCACCCGTAGTGTTGAACATTTTCGACCACTTGTTATTATAAAGACTGTAGCCATTGTTCAGCTTGGGAATGCCGTCGTAAGTGTAGTACCACCAGCCCACGGTTGCGTTCTTACGCATGTCGCCTGGCTTGAAACTGAAACGATAGAAGGCTTCCAACTGCTGTCCACCGTTGCACTCTCCCCATTCGTAGTTCGTGGAACCGCCATTGGAACGGAACTGAGGACCTTGACGATAGCCAATGGAACCAGAGGCTTCCTTGGCAAAAGGAATTTCGAAGATAGGATCGTCGTCGTTGACCACCTTGAAGTTGCATTCGTTCAGGAATACTTCCTGATAGGGCAAAGTGAGGCTGTGGCGGCTCTTGTTGATAACGGAGTCGGCATAGTCGCGGGCTTTGTTCAGGAACCAGTCTTCCTCAGCAGCTGAAGGCTTGCCCATATAGCCATAAGAGGTGGCATCATCGGCAGCGTGGCGCAGTGAGTAGCCTGCAGCCTGCAAGCCAATGCGTGCTATGACAGCCCAGCATGCTTCTTTCGAGATGCGCTCAATGCCTTCAGACAGTTCGGACGCAGGACGCATGTAGGGGGCAATGGCAATCAGGTCTTCCATGATTTGCTTGGCAATGACATCACGTGATGTGATGGCGGGAGTGAAGTTTTCCGATGCAGAAGTGGGCTTCAGCGTGAAAGGAACGTCGCCCCAGTAGCACAGCAACTCGTTGTAGAAGATGGCACGAATCACTTTGGCCTCGCCCATGTATTGTGCCACTTCGTCGAAGTTCTCGTTGTCAGCTTTGTAAAGGTCGCTGTTTTCCAGATAGTAAATAAAGTTGTTGGCCGTTTCAATTCCTGCGTAGGTTGCATTCCACACGCTGTTGGCTGTTGAGCCGGTTGCGTCCATGTCGTAGCGCTTCGGCGTATTGGTCTGCTTGTTCTCGTTTGAGTTGCTTGCAAAGTCTACGTCGCTGTTCAGAACCAGACTGTAAGTGTAGGCCTGACCGAAGGTGTTGCTGGCAAGAAGTTCTGCATATACACCGTTCAAAGCCGTTCCGACATCCTTCGTCGACTTGTAAATGGTCTCAGGGGAGAACTTCGAAGGCGCATCAACATCCAGATAGTCGTTGCAGGCTGTCAGTGCCAGCAAGCCGATTCCGCTGATGAAAATATTCTTGAGTTTCATATTATTGCTGTTTTCTTTAGGATTGAATTAGAACGTCACGTTAACACCGAGAGAGAATGCACGGTTGCGCGGGTAGCGGTTGTAGTCCATTGAAGGAGTAAGTCCCGACTGCACATCGACCTCAGGATCATAGCCGGAATAGTCGGTGATGATGAAAAGGTTAGATGCCGCTGCATAGACGCGAAGTTTTGACATGCTCCACTTCTGGCTGATCTTCTTGGGAACAGTATAGCCAATGGTAATATCGGTGCAGCGCAGGAAAGAGCCGTCCTCAACAAAGAAGGAATTGATGGTGTTGCTCACCATGTCGGCAGGGTTCCAGCGTGTCTTGCCTGCATTCTCGGCGCGCAGGTCGGCAATGGTCAGCTTTGAAGTAGTCCAATAGTCGTCGTGGCTGCCCGTGTTCTGGGTGTAGACCCAGCGGCTGCTGCGATCAAAGTCGGACAGGACGTTGGTGTAGACCTGACTGTTGTCTGAACTTGACGACAGGGCGTAGGCCGTACCATTATACACATCAAAGTTGAGCATATAGGTGAAGTTGGCTGTAAAGTCAAAGTCCTTGTATTGTCCGCTCAGACCAAAGCCACCTTGCAGGGTGGGATTGGTGTTACCAATCACTTTGCGGTCGGCTTCTGTAATTTTGCCATCACCGTTCAGATCCTTGAACTTGGGTTTGCCAGGCATTGAGGGATCACCAGAAGTAGAAGCTGCCAGAACGTCGGTCGTCATTTCGGGTACGCCTTTCTTCAGTTTCCATTCTTTCTTGGTCAGGTAGCCAGTCTCTTCGAAATCATCGATGGAGTACAGGCCGTCGTACACATAGCCGTAGAACAGGCCGACCTCTCCACCAACTTCAAGTAGGTAGTCTTCCTTGCTTGAAGAATAGAAACGGTTGCTGTTGTTGAAGAGTTTGGAGTTTGCGTCGGTGGCGTTCAGTTCCTTCACCGTCATCTTATTGTGGCCCAAGGTTAGGTTGCCGCTCAACACGTAGTCCTTGCCGCGCAGAATATCGCCATTGATGGTCAATTCAAAACCGTTGTTCTGCACCTTACCAATGTTCTGGTACTGCTTGGTGTAGCCAGCAACAGCAGAAATGGTGGACTTGTAGAGCAGATCGCGGGTGGTGTTGAAATACAGTTCTGGAGTAACTGTCAGGCGTCCTCCAAAGAATTGCATGTCGAGTGCAATGTTGCGCGTAATGGTGGTCTCCCACTTCAGGTCGGTGTTGGGATATTCACCAGGCTTTGCATAGTACATTTCGCCATACTGGGTGCTTTCGCCAAAGCCAGGACCACCTTCGATTTCCATGCTGTACAGATAGCGCCAGAGGTCGTTTGCAACGTTGTTGTTGCCTGCCAGACCAAAGGCAAGACGAAGTTTCATCTGGTCAATCCATTTCACGTTCTTCAGGAACGACTCACGCTTCATGTCCCAAGCACCTGAGATGGAGGGGAAGTAGCCCCACTGGTTGCCTTTTGAGAATTTTGAGCTACCGTCGGCGCGGAACGTACCGGAGAGCAGATATTTGTGGTCGTAGTTATAGGACACCTGACCGAAGAACGAAGCGGTGCGGTTGGCCGTCGACAGTTCGGTGGTAGAAAGATATGGCGTGCCCAGACCCATGTTGTCGAATGCAACGTTGGCGGTCACGGTGCGGTCGAAGTAGCGGTTCTTCTGCACGCTCTCCTTGTACTGAGTGTTATAGATTTCCTGACCCAACAGGAACGAGAAGTTATGGTCGTCCTTGATGGTCATGTCGTAAGTAGCTGTGTTGGTCCAGGTGTACGATTCAATGGTGCGATTCGTTATCTGAGCCACAGGCTGCGAATTGTACTTCTTACCCTCGTTGGTGAGAGGACCCCAGAACCGCTTGGTGTCGCGGAAGGTGATGGAGTAGTTGCCTTCGGTGCGCAGCGTCAGGTGTTCAATCGGCGTCCATGTCAGCGACAGGCGGTTGTTCAGATTGTAGGAGTGGCGCTTCTGCACGTTCTTGTTGATGTCGTCCACAGGGTTCGTGAAGTCGAATGCCTGTTCTGCGTCTTCGTCAACCCAAGCCGTGTTCCACTTGGCAAACTGGCGATAACCCTTGGTGGGCATGTACTTCAGCACGTCGATGATACCACCAGTACCCACATATTCGCCACCGGCACCTTCGTCACGGCGATAGGTCATGGTGGGGTTATAGGTCAACTTCAGTCGCTTGGTGATATTGGTGTTGAGCTTGAAGTTCAGGTTGGTGCGGCGAACGCCTGATCCCAAGATAATACCCTTGTCCTCAGTCTGAGTGAGTGAGAGGTTGTATTTCGTATCAGCGCTACCGCCACCAATGTTCACGTTGGCCGAGTAGTTAATGGGAGTTTCGTTCATTACCTCATCCTGCCAGTCAACCGATGACAGTGTGCGATAGATGTCCATGTCGGCAGGGTTGCCGAAGTTGTCGCGATAGTAGCGAGCCGAAGCCGACGAATAGGAAACGCCGCCCTGAGCACGATCCCATGAATATTCCACAAACTGAGGAATGCTCATCAGATCAAGCTTCTTCGAGATGTGGGCCACGGTCAGACGACCATTGAACGACACCTGCACCTTGCCTTCCTTGGCGCTCTTCGTGGTAACAATCACAACGCCGTTACCACCCTTGGCACCGTAGATGGCGGTCAGAGAAGCATCCTTCAGCACGTCGATTGAAGCAATGTCCGAAGGAGGAATGTCGTTGATATTATCAACCTGGAATCCATCGACAATGAAGAGAGGATCGTTCGACTGTGTCACAGAGGTTGCACCACGCACGCGGATGTTGATGTCGGCACCAGGCTGACCGTCGACGGTCGTCACCTGCACACCGGCAATTTTACCTTGCAAAGCCTCGGCTGCCGATGATACGGGCACCGCCTCCAGTTTCTTGCCCTGGATGGAACCCACCGAACCGGTCAGGTCCTTACGGGCTTTGCTGGTGTAACCCACGACAACCACTTCGTCCATCATGGCATTGTCGTCTTCCATCGTGATCTTCATGTCACCCGATGCGGTCACTTCCTGAGGCTTCATGCCCACGTAGGAAATGACGATTGTCTTGCTCTTTTGGGTTTTCAGTGTGAAGTTACCGTCAAAGTCGGTTACGGCAGCGTTTTTGGCATTGCCTTTCTCCACGACTGTAGCACCAATGACGGGTTCGCCCGTCGAGTCCAGAACCTGTCCCTTTGCTGTGACCTGGGCCAGCACTTCAGGAGGTGCCAACACACAGAAAACGGCCAAGAGGCAAAGCTTGCACAATAGTCTCATTGCGTCTTTCATACTTTGTTCTTTTTGGTTTTTGTTAGTACTGAATATTTGTTCGTTAATAGTTTTAGCAGTATTTTGCAGTTTCGCTTGCAAAGATAATAAATAAACCTTAAATAAATAGCATGTTTCGGCAATTTTTTTAAAGGAAGATATACGAAAACGTTTTCGTAATGTTTTGGATGGATGCAAAAAAACAATCGTCTGTGTTGCAAATTGGAACAACACAGACGATTGTTAATGATGAGGATGGGAAAAGGACTATCTCAACTCTTTCTTTCCGTTGATAATGTAGAGTCCCTTGCCAGTCTTGCTGACACGGATGCCCTGCATGTTGTAAATGGCATTGTTGGCAACCTTGATTTCCCTAATTTCGCTGATGCCCGTGCTGATGCCTGCTTCTATGGCTTCGCCCAGGCCACCCATTTCGTTGGCAGCACGCACTGCCCATGTGGCTGTGGCGTCGTCGATGGTGTAGGTGGGCTCAGTAGTGAAGTCAACCACGCTGCCGTTCTTCACGACGGCCCAGCAGAAAGCATACTTGCTGTTGTCCCAGGTCAGCGTGTTGCCAGTCAGTGTCACGTTGGCGGGAGCAGGAGCCTGCTCGGTGAGCAGTGTGGGATCCCAGTCGCCAAACATGTTGTGCAGGTTGCCAGCCTCCAGTGCTTCTTCAGCCGTGAGGATGGGATTGTTGGGGTGGCCTTCGCCGAAAGTTTTCTTGCGGCCAGAGAGGTCAATCTGCGAACCTGATGCTGTGGTAGAGTTGAACTCGGCAAAGCGCTTGGGCCAGCCATTGCTCATTTCGTTCCAGCCAATGGCCGATGGAACCACGTTCATGCGAGTGTCGATGAACAAGGCAACAGGTGTGCCGCTGCCCCAAGGACGTCCGAGCGTGTAGTTTCCGTCAACGCCGGCCTCGTCGCCGTTGATGATGCAGTCCTTGAAGGTGTAGCCATACTTGATGCTCTTCGAAGGCACAGCAGCATAGCCACCTTTCAGCTGGCGCAGTTCAACGCCGTTGAAGAAGGCATCGCCCTTGCCGCAGAGGTAGTCGGTGCGACCGCGCACCTGGCCGCCTTCAAAGTAGTAGTAGCCATTGTCGTTGTTGCTGGTCCAGGTGTCCTGATAGCCATAAAGCACGGTGTTCTTGTAGATGTTCTTTGTGCCTTTGTCCTGAATGGCCAGGTTGCGGCCCAGTGCATCGTTGATACCGCTCTTCACGGTGATGTCTTGCAGGTACATGCCCGATACATTGCTGGCAAACTGGAACACGTCGCTGTTGCCAATCTCTTCATAGACGTGGGCGGGGCCGAACTGACCCTGGAAGATCATGCTGGCGTCGTTGGTGAAATCTTGTGTGATGATGGTTGCATCGCGGTCTTCACCTGTAATCGAAATGTTGCCTGCATTGATATAAGTGATGGGGTCGGGCAGGTCGCCGTCGTAGTCAATGGTTCCGTCGTTGCGTTTGTGGGTGTAGTGCTTGATTTTTCCTGTAGGAATCTTATATGTTCCCTTCTTCACAAAGATGCGATAGCGTGCGTTCTTGTCAGTGCGGCTGTTGGCTGCATTAATGGCTGCCACAAGCTGTTCTGCATTCTCGACCACAACATCGTAGGCCCCCTTCTTCACTTCAGGACGGCTCATTGTGGTGAAGGTCAATGTGATGGCTTCGGCCAGCATGTTGTCGGTTAGGTCGCTCACGCTGTTGGCTGGCAGTGTGAAGGTGTAGTCTGTGGCATACTCCAGACCCTTGTACTCGAAGGTGGCTGTCTTGCCATTTACTACCGGAGAAATCTGCAGGGTGCCCAGTGTGGCCTTGGCACCTTCGGCCATTTTGACGCGCTCATCGAAGGTGAGCACAATCTTGCCCGACGCAGAGGCTCCGATGGTGCCGTTGGCAGGAACTGTCGATACCAGTACGGGAGCCACACCATCGTTGACGAGTTTCGGTGTTCCTGTGATGAAGAACATGGCCAGCGTGTTGCCGTCGTTGGCTGAGGCCGTTCCGTCTACTTTCGAGTTTTTGTCGGCAATCATACGGATGTAGAGCTCTTTCTGGTTGTTGCAGGCTGCGGGCAGTTTGCCGTTGAACGATGCTTCGGCCTTGGCACCACTCATCGTGATGCTGCCCACTTTTGTCCATTCAGTCCCGTCAAGTGAGTATTCCACGTCATAGGTCTGGTAGGCATTGTAGTTATACATCATCTGGAACTGCACGTTGATGTCGGTGAAGGCTTCGGCGTTCACCTTGGTCTGCCAGTGCCAGTGGCCCACGTCGCCGTTCTGCGAGCCTGTGCGCCAGTTGACGGCAGCCCCCTTGAAGCTCTCATAACCGCCGGCGCCTACAGCACTCTTGTCCAGCCATCCGCTGGTTTCGCCTGTCTCCGTGTTCACCAGGTTCAGTGCGTCGGCATCGTTGTCCTGGGCATAGAAGTCGGCCTTGCGACCGTTGCCACCACTCAGGTAGAAGTCCCAGCCTGCAATGATGTCGGCCTCTGAGTAGATGGCTGCCAGTGCCACGTTGGCGTCCATGCTGACGAGTTTTGAACTGCTGGTCTCGCCGTCGCTCCAGTTGTTGAAGGCGACAAGGCCCTCATACTGGTTGGCAGTGAGCTGCACAGCCTGACCGGCTTCATACATCCACTTTCCATCGACGATGGTGGGAACGGGATTCACAGTCACCATATATTTGTTTGTGCCATCCACGGTGAGTGCCAGTTCATAAGTTTCAACCTTCTTGAAGTTTGCCGTCAGCGTTTCGTTGGCCGTCATTGTGTACTTAAACTTGGCTTCGGTCGAAACTTCCTCGCCTGCGGCATTGGTCCAGTTCACGAAGTCATAGCCAAAGTTCTCAGTAGCTGTCAGGGTCACCTCGCTGCCATCCTCATAGCTGTCGCTTGCAGGATACACGTTGATTGTGCCTGCATCTTCAGGCGATGCCACCGTAGCGAGTGTGAACATCTCGATATTTGCTTTTTCACCGTTGATCAGTCCTTCGATGGTCACTTCGCCAAAGGCACCTTCCTTGTTGTTGTTCACACCAACGGTAGAGGTGAGATAGAATCCATCGGCCGATGCCAGGCTGGCTTGCTGTTCGGCAGTCAGTTCAATGACATACTGGTAGATGGCCTTGGCATCATAAGCCTTGGTCGTGGCGTTCTCTCCGGTTGTTTGGTTGGTCTTTCCTGAGCGCAGGGCCGTCCATGTGCCCAGCACAATGGGCTCGCCTCCTTCCTTGTAGGCTCTGATGGTAATACCGTTTTCAGCGTCGGTTCCGCATCGGTTCACGTAGCCGGTCAACTTGGTCGGGGTGAAGGTGAGCCCTGCGGCAGGCTTCACATTCCAGCTGAGTGACTGAGTTGAGCCGGCAGGCTTAAACTTGATGCCTGTGGCAACCTGTTGCGCATTTTCGTTGGTGATCTTCGATGTGCCAGTGATTTGCGTGTCGCCACTGTCGAAAGCAATCACAGAGAAAACACCGTCGGGAGTAGCCTCGTTGGCATTGGTGTTGTCGGGATTGGTCATGGCCCATACGACTTTGGCTGCCTCATTCACATATTTCTGGCTGCCTTGCTGCTGCACCACGGGAAGTTCCACCTTGATATAGCGGTAGTAGGAACCGTCGTTGCCAATGATCACGTCGACAGTCTCGGCAGCCCCGGCAATGGTGTAGCTGATGGTCTTGCCCGTGGCATAGTCGCTCTGGCCGTCGATGGTGGTAGCTGTCTTGTCGGCAGCTCCCAGTTCGGCAAAGGCTTCAATGCTCACTGTGGCCCCTTTGCATGAAGGCACAGTCCATTTTGTGCCATTATTCAGCTGTGCCCAGTCGTTCCAGTTGCCATTGGCAAACTTACCGCCGTTGTTGGTGTCGAAGTCGGCCTTCACGTCGATGGTTTTTCCTTTCACGGTGGCCTGAGTCACCCAGATGCCGGTGGCGTTTTGGTAAGCCACGGTGGGAGCACCCTGGTCGCGACGGAAGTTGAAGGCGAGTGTGACGGGTTCGGTGCGGTCGGCAAGGTTCACCTCGTTGGCGGTGAACTTAGCGGTCAGCGTGACGTCGTTCTCAGGCACGGTGTACTCTGTGCCAGGAGCATAGTCGTTGGTGCCGTCGGTCCAGGCGGTGAGGGTCTTGCCTTCAACATAGAGGGTGAAGTTCTTGGGCAGGGTGATGGTCTTGCCCACCTCTTCCTTTATGGCAGCAGGCACAATGCCATTCTCCACTTCGCCCGAAGCGAAGGTTACGGTGGCATCGCTCTTCAGCTGCGAGGGGTTGACGCTCTCAACGCTGATGAACGGGCAGTAGCCGTTTTGCTTCACGGTGAGTGTGGTGGGCTTGGTGCCCTTGTAGATGGTGTAGCTTGTGGTGCCCTCGATGTTATTGGCAGTCCAGCAGTTGGCATTGCCCACGGTGAGGTTGGTCACGTTGCCGGCGGCATCGGTGATGGTGCCGTCCTGTGCACCAAACTCGCAGTTGCCCAGACCAATCTTCACTGGTCCGTTCACGGGAATGGTAAATGTGCAGTTCACCCAGCCGTGCTGAGCATCATTGAAACGGGCTGCGTTCACGATGAAACGGGCTGTGGCATCGTCGGCGGCAGTTGTGGTATAGGTGCCGTCCTCGGCCACTTTCACGCCAAAGTTGTTGATGCTGGTGTTAAACACGTCGGCATTGGTCAGCTGCACAGCAAAGTTGCTGAGGCTGTTGTCGTCCTGTGTGGGTACGGGGTAGACAGCGGTGACGTTAGAGATATACGACATGCCCTTGGCCACGATGTCGAGCGTGGCAGCAGTGCCATCGTAGACGGCTGCCTTGTTGGTGGCTTGCTCGCCGCCAATAGTAGTTCCTGCGGCGTCGCCATACGAACTGAACGACACGTTCACGCCCTTGCAGGCTGGAATGGTGAGCACGGTGCCGTCATTGCACTGGGCCCACTCGTCGCCACGCCCCACATTGTTGATCTTGCCTTTGGTGGCGTCGATGCTCATCTTCACGTCGATGGTCTGCTCACCAATGGTGGCCTGGGTCACAAGGATGGTTGTCTTGCCTTGGGCGTTCAGTGTGCCGGCACCGTTACGCTCGCCGAACTGCCACACAAGGGTGGTCTCAGCGGTGCGGTCGGCAAGTGCCACAATGTTGTCGGTAAATACAGGAGTAAGGGTCATGTCGGCAGCTGCGGTCAGCTTGTCGCCCGCTTTGTACTGCTGCGAGCCGTCAGTCCAGGCTGTCAGAGTCTTGCCCTCCAGGTAAAGTGTGGTGTTGGCAGGGATGGTTACCTGCTGCCCAATCTCCACAATCTGTTCGGCAGGAGCAACGCCTTCTGCCTCGCCCTTGTCAAATGTCACTTTGGCATCATTGGGAATGTCTGCAGGGTTGACAGCCTCTACGGCAAAGTAGGGCACATACGAACCACCAGCGATGGTGAGTGTGGTTGCCCCGCCCTTATAGAAGGCCGACACGGTGTTGGCTTCCTTGTTCTGATGATAGCATGCACCAGTGTTGGTGGTAAATGCGGGCACCACCTCTGTGCCCTCGGCATTCTTCACGGTGACATTTCCGCCCCAGGCGCAGGTGCCGAGTGTAATCTTCACAGGTCCCTCAACGGCTACGGTTGCCGAGAAGTTCTGCAAGCCGTGATCATTGCTGTGGAACTTGCCCGTAATCAAGGCATTGGCAGTGGCATCATCGGCAGCCACTCGACTGAAGGTGCCATCGTCGTTCATCTTCAATCCGGCTGTGGTCACATCGGTATCGGTGGCAGTAAGGAACGAGCCGTTGGTGAAGTCGGCCTTGATGTCCTTCCAGGTTGATTCTGTTGGCTCGTCGCCTTCTTCACTGTTAGGACGTGTGATGACAAACTCGTTGAAATAAGTAGACTTGCCAGTAGCTCGATAAATATAGAATGTGCTGGCACCTTCCAGTCCGTCGCCAGCCGTCACCGTGTAGTCGCTCAGTGCCTCATAGGCTCCGGTTGCGGCCGCTGCAATTTTCAAGGCTGTAGCGCATTCGTTAGGACGCGATTCGGCTGTGGAAAGGAATAGTCCCAACTCGGTGTCTGTCCTGCTGAAAGTTTTGGCCGAAATAACATCTCCAGCAGCGAGAGCCTTGTCGAGCTCAATTTTGAAGAAGGTGTTGTTGTTTGTCAAGCAGAACATGTAGTTGCTGCCTTGCTTTCCAATCAGAGTCTTTTCTGCTTCCTGTTGGCTGATGGCCCACATCTTGCCCCCGATCAGTGTTGCTTGGTCGCTGGCAATCTCAGTTGTGCCATTGGGAAACGACACGTTGGCCGTTGCCGTGACGGCAGCAGAGAAGAGAGTCTCTGGATTGGCTGCTCCTAATGACCACGTGGCTGCGAAAGTCGCAAGGGCCAGGAAAGCAACCATCATTAGCGATAGTTTTTTCTTCATAAGCCTTTGTAATTTAGTAGTTTTAGTAATAATAAAATATTTTTAGTTTGCTTTTAATTGTGCAAAAATAAGAAATACTTTTGATATAGACATCATATTTATAGAAGATTAACAAAAAGAAAAATCCTGCACTCTTCATTTTGTTTTCTCGGCAAAAACAAATTGTTTTTCTGTTGAAAACAAATTGTTTTTCCGCTGAAAACAAATTGTTTTTGCCGTGAAAACAAATTGTTTTTTCAGGAAAAACAGGGGCTTTGAGAGATTTGTGATGATACAATGCCTGCCGATGTGCTTACAGACAGTGAGGTTGCTGCCTTTTTGCTGCATGAAAAAGCAAAAAAAGAATAATAATACTCATATTTCTTGTTTGTATTTTGGCAATTAGAAAATAAATATTAATTTTGCATCTGTATTTTACACCTATTTTTATTATTAACAAACAAAACGTAACATTTATGAAGAAAATCTTTACTCTGATGACGCTGCTCATGTTGTCGATGGCCACGTGGGCAGCAGTGGGCGACATTTACGAGATCGTGCTCAACGGCTCGAATGTCGTGAAGCTGAATGGCAGCGAAATTGATGCTACCGAATTTATCACGTGGAATAGTGAAAAGCACAATTTCAACAGCAAGTTCAAGGATTGCACCTATGCCGGCGTTACCTTTACAAAAGGTTTGAAGATGGAAGGCGCCACAAAAGTGGAGTGGACTGCCGTGGCAGAGTCGAGGGTGACAATCGTGCAGTCGACCTGGGGAACATCTACCATTAAGTTCAATGGTGAGGAACTTGACCGCGCAACGGCAAATACCGATACCGACGGTGCTCTGATCTACACCGTTGAGAATGTTCCTGCCGGCACAAGCAGCGTTACCCGTGGTAGCGGTGAGTCAGGTCTGTTCTACATTCGCATCGACTACACAGGCGAGGCCAAGACCCAGTTGGAGACTCCCGTGATTGAGTTTGATGCAGCAACGGGTGCTGTTATTATCAACACGCCTTCGGGTGCATCTGAGGTGCGCTACACCACCGACGGAACCAATCCGGGCACAGAGGTGGGCGAGGTCTACACCGACATGTTTACGGTGGAAGACGGCACCACGGTGAAGGCCATTGCCATTGGCGAGGGCAACTTCGTGAACTCTGCCATTGCTTCGGCACTGGTGCTCATCGACGGTATCACGGTGAAGGCTCCTGTGATTAAGCAGCTGAATGGTACGGTCTACATCAAGAGCGAGACCATTGGTTCTTCGATTGAGTATAGTCTTGACCAGCAGAACTGGAAGAATGGCGACCGCGCCTTTACGCTCTTGGAGAGCGCTACCGTTTATGCCCGTGCCTTGCGTGCCAACAGCACTACTTCGGAGGTTGTCTCTGCTCAGGTGAATGTGAACAAGGCTCCCACGAACACTGAGAAGATCTACTTCTTCTATGAGAATCCCGACAATTATAAGATGTGGGGCTATTGCAATGAAAACGTTATTGAAGGTCAGGGCGACTATTATGGCTATGAGTTGAGCATCAGTGGCAACACAACTAAGAATTGGAGTGCTGCCGATGCCGTGATTGTTCCTGGAATATCGATCGACGGTATGACCTTTGCAGGCGACAGTGTTACTACACTGAAGTTGTCGAATGGTGCTCAGAACACCATTCAGCTGGCCGATGGCAAGAAGGCTGTGCGTCTGACGCTCTATAGCTACGTGAACGGTGCTGCAGGTGCCGTTGCCGGATGGCAGGAGGTGAATGGCGTTACTTACGACTATGCCGAGATTCCTATGTGCTGCTTCAGCGACCTGCGTCGTGATGAGTTGGTTCCCGACACCCTGGATGCTAACGGACAGCCCGTTTACAAGAAGGTGAAGGATATGGCCGGCAATGCCGACGTGCGCGTCTACGACCTGGACTTCGTTGAGGATAAGATTACCTTTACCAACAAGGGCGTTCAGCTGTGCTTCGTGGCAGTGGTTGACATAGCAACCGATAAGACCGTTGTTGATCACACTGGTATCAGCGAACTGGTGGCTACTGCTGCTCAGAAGAATGGTGCTGTCTACAATCTGGCTGGCCAGAAGGTGGCTGCTGGCTACCGTGGTGTAGCCATTCGCGATGGCAAGAAACTGCTGGTGAAGTAAAAAACTGTTGAAGAATATGTTCATTAAGAAAGGCTGGAACCCAGAGTTCCAGCCTTTCTTGTGTTATGTTGTTAAGTTAAGTTTCTTATTTGATGACTTTGCGAGTCAAGGTTGTTCCGTTGGCCTTGTACTCTTTCACGATATAAGCACCGCTTCGGGGCTGTTCTATGCGCTGGCCTTTCAGGTTGTAGTAGGCGGTGCTCACGGTGGCAGTCTGTGTCTGCACAGCCTGCGCAATGCCTGCGGGCTGGTTGCAGATGGGGTAATACTCGTCTACGGCGCTGATGGCATCGGCGTTTTCAGACTTCATGATGTGTTCAACAAGAGAGTTCAGGTAGACCTCCAGATTGGTGTACCATTTCTTCTCCGTGTCGATGGTAAAGGTTTTGTTGTCGCTGGCGTCGTTGGGGTTCAATCCGTTGGCCAGTTCCCATTCGTCGGGCATGCCGTCGCTGTCGGTATCAAAGCCTTCTGGGCGCTTGCCTGTTGGGAAATTGGCCTCTGTGTAGCCTTTCACGTCAGACACCTTGTCGATGCGGCCTTTGATACCGGTTACCGAACCCGTGTAGGTGGCTGTGCCCGTCAGGGCCTCTTTCATGTAGCGTGCATCCACGGTGTCGCGATCGAGTGATGCTCCGCCCCATGCCAACACCTTCTCAAAGGCACCCTGTGCCGTGTGGGTCGTCACATCGCCAGTGGGAGCAGGTTCTTCCATGCGAATGCGCACACAGCTCTTGCCTGCCGTGTTGTTCACATGCTCCACAGCGTCGCCATAGTAGTTGTTCACGTCAAGGCTGTATTTCTCGCCATTGATGGTGTAGACACCACTGTCATAGTTGATGCCCGTCCAGTTGTTGGCAGTAACATTAGCGTTTCCATAAACCACATTTCCGTCGATGAAGTAGCGGCTGGTCATGGTCCAATAGATGGGGTAGCCTTCTGCATTGCCCTCGGCACCCACGGTGACGGTGGTCAGTCGGTTGGTGGCTTTGGCAGGCCCTGTCTTGTAGTAATTGTTCACCATGTTGATTTGTCCGCCGCCGGGGCCCCCGTAGCAGCCGTCGCCGCAGTTATAGACCACGCAGTTGCGGAAGTCTACGTTTTCGGCCTGTACGGCATTGGCCCACTTGTAGGTGTTGTACATGGTGTTGTTGGTATAGCCATCCCAGTTGTAGCGGGCACCGTTGAAGCGTGGTGAGCGGTTGTTCACGTGGCAAATGAGATTGTGATGGAATGAAGCCAGTTTGCCTCCCCAGATGCCGCCATAGCCGTGGGCACCCTTGTTGTGACCGGCATTGTTGAGGCTTTCGCCCAGGGTGCACCATTGCATGGTGAAATTGTTGTTGTCGTAGAACGAAGCCACCTCGTCAATGCTCCATGAGAACGAACAGTGGTCGAGGATGATGTTGCGGTAATGGCGTGCCGTAGAAGCATCGGCTCCGTCGTTCACGTCCTTCTCTTGTCCGCGACGGAAGCGAATGAAGCGTATGATAATATCGTTGCCGCTTGGGTTCACGGTGTAGTAGCGCAGCGTGATGCCGGGGTAGGGGGCCGTTTGTCCTGCAATTGTGGTATTGGCAGGAATGTTGAGCGCCTTGGTAAGGGGAATAACGCCGCCCACGTCGAAGACGATGGTCTTGCGGGTGGTGCCTCCTTTCTTCAGACAGTAGCGCAAAGAGCCAGAGGTGCCACTGCCATCACTTTCAACGTCGGTGAGGGTGGTCACGTGATAAACTGTGCCTTTGCGGCCGCCTGCCACGTTGCGTCCGTGACCCTCTGCTCCAGGAAAGGCTGGGGCTGTTTGGGCATAGCTGAAGGACAGCTGGCAAACGGCTAATGATAAACTGAGCAGTAGTCTTTTCATAAATAGTACGTTTTTTTTAGAATTGTCTTATTGCATTTTCTGCAGTCCTTCCCAACGCACGTTCCATGTGCCGTCTTGCGGGAAGCCTGGGTTGTTGGCATGTTCGCAGCCATCCCATCCGGCACACATCATGGCCACAGCCGTGAGCAGGGCGCCATTGCCTGGCAGATAGAGGCGCAGGCGGTCGGATGTCTGGAAATTATGACCGTTCTTCAGATATGTGTTTTTCTGCGTGTCGATGAGCAGCGCCTGCAGGGCAGTGTGGGGCTGGCCCAGTCGGGCGGCGGTCATGGCCACCATGCCGTAGTCCCATCCCCAGGTGGTCTGCCAGTTCCAGTTCTGCATCACCCAGTTGAGCGTCTTCTGCATCTTTTCCATATTATATAAAGGTGCGCGTGGGAGAAGACCGCATGCACCCAGTACTGCGGGATGGTCGTTTCGGCATTTCTCGGCAAAGGTTTCTGTGCTCACAACCTTGGCTCCACCACCCACCGTGTTGAAGGGGTCGAAACTCTTCAGTCCGGTAGTCTTTCCTTTGGGCAAGCCAGCGGTGTAGATGCCGTTGGCTTCGGGCAGTTGTGAGAGGTTGTCAATGATTTTGTCCCATTCGGCATGGCGCTGCAGTCCCGTGCGCTCGCGCCATTGCTGGGCAACGCTCAGGCCATAGTACCAATAAGCCAGTTCGAAGGGGTGATTGAAGGAGAAGTCCTTCGACATGGACTCCTGCATGGCTGTTTCGCCCTGAAGGAAGTAGGTGCGTGGGTTGGAACCATGTGAGTTGTTGGCCCCATTAGCCCCATAGGAAACGAAGTCGGCCATGAACTCAGCCGTTTCTTCCACCTGCTGGGCATACTTCTTCAGTGTTTCAGCCGTGGGATTGGCACGATACATTTCTTCGGCCAAATAAATGTAGTGGGGCTGCTGCCAGATGAGGAACGAGCCGGTGTTACTGGGGGCTTCGCCTGCCCAGGGGTCGGTCATCTTCATCCAGCGAATGCCCTTGAATCCCTGTCGCTGGGCAATCTTCTTCGCTTCGGGATAAGCCGTCTTGTTGTACCAGTCGAGCACCGTGGCAACCACCTTGGGGCGGTTCCACAGGGCGAAGTCGGTCATGTGCCACCAGGTCATTTCCAGATGGGGGCGTCCGAACCAAGAGTTGTAGGTGAGTCCTGTTTCCTGGGGCGGCATGTTGTTGGCACAGTTTATTTGAGTGAGGTATTGCGAGAGCACCACACGGCGCTCCAGTTCCTTGGCACGTGGGTCGGTGCACTGCGAGAAATCAACAATGGCACCTTGCTGCCACCAGCGGTTCCATGCCTTCAGCACGCCGCGAAGCGATTGGTCGTAGACGAAGGTGGCTTCGGCCTCAGTGGGCAGTGTGTTTGTGTATTCAGCCTCGAAGGCCAGCACATCGCTGGTGGTTGACAGCAGGAAATGATGGCGGTCGTACTCTTGCAGGGTGGCAGCGCCTTGCCATGTAAGGGCAAGAAAGTAGCGGGTGGAATCGACGACGTGTTCAATGAGCGCGCTGTGATCGTTGCTCTTCACAATGCGCGACGTGTGGCGTTCCTTTTGGGTCCAGTCGCTGGCAGCATCGGCATGCTTGCCGGTGGGGTAGGGCAGACGGATGGACACTGTGGCACGCTGGTCTTTCAGCAGCGACGACTTGATGTGGTAGACCACGGCATCCTTGTTCTGCGTGGCCGCCGTGGTCACGTCGACGGAGGTGCCGTCGGCCACGAAACGCGATTCAATCACGCCGTCGTAGAGCTTCAGTTCTTGGTGAATGTCTTTCAGATCATTCAGCGCAATGTGCTTTCCCTCTTTGTTCTTCAGTTCCAGACCAATGGCACCCAGGTTCAGGCGGTGAGGATTCACGCGAAAATACTCCGTGGCCTGCTTGTGCCGTCCGTCCTCTTGCTTCTTGTATTCCACGGCATACACCTCCTGGTGGCCGTGGCCCAAATCGAATGCTTTGTTCGTCTCGTCGGCAGTGAGTCGGTTGGTGTTTTCGAACTTATGCCAGCCCCAGTCAGACATGGCTGTCAGAGGCACACCTGCCTCATAGTCAAAAGGGTAGCTTTGCAGCCCCGTCACGTCTACGGTGGTGGCAAAGTGACCGTTGCCCACGGTGAGCGAAGCCAGCGGGTCGGCTTTTGTAATAACGGGATTGTTGCGCTCCACCACGGCCAGGCGGTCGATGGGCTGCATCACGTTTTCGGTGTCGTAGCCCATTTGCTCCATTTCGAGCGACGCCCAGATGAAGGGGCCAATGCCCTTGGCATCGTTGTCGCGGATCTGTTCAGACAGGTAGTAGGCATAAGAACCGTCGCGTCGCGTGTTTTCCTTAGCCTTGGCCTTGGGGTTGATGCTCTTCAGTGCAGCTTCCACCTGCGGACTGATGCCCGGGCCCAGTCCGGCCACGGCGCAGCAGTTGGTGAGCGAGATGGTGCTGTCGGCATTCACGCGAATGAAGTTGTTGATGATGCCGCGATAGGCCTTGATGCCTGCTTCGCGATACTTGGTGCCCAGATAGCCCTTGCGATAAGCCTTCAGCAGCACATAGGCAAACATCGATGAGCAGGTGGATTCCAGGTAGTTGCCCTCGCGTTCGGGCGAGTCCATCACCTGATACCAAACGCCCGTCTTCTTGTCCTGCCATTTAATCACGGCGTCAAGGTCCTTGCGCAGCAGTTCGATGAGTTCGCCACGGCGCGGATAGTCGGCAGGCACAGCATCGAGCACCTCGATGAGTGCCATGGTGTACCAGCCCTGAGCGCGTCCCCAGCAGTGCTGCGAGAGTCCTGTTTCCTTGTCGGCCCAGAACATGTTGCGGTTCTCGTCGTAGGCGTGTCGGTTCAGTCCTGTCACGGGGTCGAGCGTGCGGTTATAGGTAATGGTGAGTTGGTTCACGGCATCGTCGAAGATGGCGTTGACAGCTGCACTGTTGGCCCGGTCTGCCTGACGGGTTGAGCGCTTGCCTGCTTTCTGAGCCGGGCCAGTGGTGATGGGGGCGGTGAGACAGCGGAAGGGCAGTCCCATGAAGATGCCGTCGAGCCACACCTGGTAGGCATAGATGGCTTTGTGCCAGTACACCTTGTCGGCCACGGTGCGTGGCTGGTCTTCCAGTTGCTTCATGAGCGTCTGCATGGCCAGCAGGTTCTTCTTCTCGGGCAGTTGCTGGTACATGCGGGTCACGAAATGGCCCGTGCGAATGTTGTCGAGGTTGTAGTCCAGGATGTTATAGCCGCGAATCTCGCCCTTTTCGTTGATCATGGTGTCGGTGTAGAGCTTGCAGTAGTCCAGAATGGACTGGCCGCCATAGCGCAGATAGGTGTCGAGCATGCCTTCGAGCTCAATGCCCATCACGTAGCTCCACTTGGGTCGGGTGGCAAAGTCGAGCATGTAGGATTGCGGCACGCGCTTCATTTCAGAGTAGGTGAGCCATTCTGAGTAGTGCTTGTAGGGCTTCTTGGTCAGGGCCAGGCCACCGTTGATGTAAAGGTTGTCGAAACTCACGTTGCGTGTCTTGCCCGAACAGAAGTTGCCTTGCTGCACACCGTTGAAGTGGCAGTTGCGGATGTTGATGTCGTAAACGAACGTGTCTTCGTTGAGGCCAATGATTTGCACGCCATATTTCGACTTCTCACAAGTCACGTTCTCAACGTTCACGTTTCTCACGATGGGGTAGTTGCCACGGCAGCAAATCTCGTTGTGCTCATAGTCAAGGTTGATTTTGATGACCGATTCGCCGCACTGTCCCACCTTGATGTCTTTCATGTTGATGTTTTCAATCACGCCGCCCCGGCACGAGTTGGTCTTGATGCGTAGCACGCGGTCCAGGTTGGGCGAGTCCATCACGCAGTTGTGGGCAAACACATTCTTGCAGCCACCGCTTATTTCGGAGCCAATGACCACGCCGCCGTGTCCGTTCTTCATTTCGCAGTTGCGGATGATGATGTTCTGCGAGGGCATGTTGCGCTCGCGTCCGTCGCGGTTGCGTCCGCTCTTGATGGCAATGCAGTCGTCGCCAGTGTTGAAGAAGCAGTCTTCGATGAGCACGCGGTCGCACGATTCCGGGTCGCAGCCGTCGCCGTTAGGGCCTTCGTTGATCATCTTCACACGGCGCACGGTGATGTCGGTCGACTTCAGGGGATGAATGACCCAGAAGGGCGAGCGCAGCAGCGTAATGTCTTCCATCAGGATGCGCTGGCACTGGTTGAAGTTCACCAGTTGCGGGCGCAGTCCGTCCTTGGGGCCGAAGGTGCGCTCAGGCGTGGGGCGTCCCAGCTCGTCGCGCATGGGCACACCATCTTCGCCATTGCGGAGCAGGCGTGGACGTGCTTCGGTCTTCTGCGTGGTGATGCCCTCCTTCCATCCGAAGCTGGCAGCGCCACACCAGGGCCACCAGGTGTCAAGGCTTCCGTTGCCGTCGATGACGCCCTTGCCTGTGATGGCAATGTCGGTGGCCTGACAGGCATAGATGCAGGGCTGCAGGTTGTAGCAGTCCAATCCTTCCCATGATGTTTCGACGATGGGGTAGAGTTCCGGCTGGAAGGCAAACTCGAGCACGGCGCCTTCCTGCACTTCCAGGTTCACGCCACTCTTCAGGGTGATGGCACCCGTGAGAAACTTGCATCCTGCAGGCACAACCACGCGGCCACCGCCTTTTTTTGAACACACGTCGATGGCTTTCTGAATGGCTTTTTGGTTATGGGCAGCAACATCGTTGCCTTTGGCCTCGAGCGTGGTCTTTGCCCCATATTTGGTGATGAGGTAAGTCTTGTTCTTGAACTGTGGCGTCTGGATGCTCTGCTCAATTTGCTTGTAAAGCTGTTCGTCCCACTCCTTGGCCGTTGTGCTCAGGGCAGGCAATAGCAGGCAAAGCAGTAAAAAATTGAAATACTTTGTCATTTGCTGATTAGTTTGGTAGTTTTAGTTTCTGTCGGCAAAGTTACGAATAGTTTTTGAGACCACCAAATTTCCTGCAAAAGAATGAAAATAAATGAGATAAAGAAGACCGAATTGGGGATTATTTCGTACCTTTGTGCCCAAAATCGTATTATTATTATGGAACAGGAACAAATATTAGTTCGCATCACAGGACAGGACCGTCCGGGCCTGACGGCTTCTGTCATGGAAATCCTGGCACGCTACGATGCCCAGATTCTCGATATTGGTCAGGCCGATATTCATTCCACATTGTCGTTGGGCATCTTGATTCGCATGGACGAAATGCATTCGGGTCAGGTGATGAAGGAACTGCTGTTCAAGGCCACAGAGTTGGGCGTGAACATTGGTTTCTCGCCCATTTCCGACGACGAATATGAAGACTGGGTGGGCCATCAGGGCAAGAACCGCTACATCTTGATGGTCATGGGCCGACAGCTGGAGGCCAGGCAGATTGAGGCTGCCACCCGTGTGATTGCCGACCAGGGGCTGAACATTGACTCCATCATTCGACTGACGGGCCGAAAGAGCATCAAGAATCCCTCGAAGCACACCAGGGCCTGCATTGAGCTTTCCTTGCGAGGCGAGCCCAACAACCGGCAGGAAATGCAGAGCCAGTTCATGAAGTTGTCGGCTGAAATGGAGATCGACTTCTCTTTCCAGCGCGACGATATGTTCCGCCGCATGCGCCGACTGATTTGTTTCGATATGGACTCCACGCTCATTCAGACCGAGTGCATCGACGAACTGGCCGAGCGAGCAGGCGTGGCCATGCGGGGCGAGATAGATTTCAAGGAGAGCTTCACGCGGCGCGTCAGCTTGCTCAAGGGGCTCGATGTGAGCGTCATGCAAGACATTGCCGAGAAACTGCCCATCACCGAAGGCGTAGACCGACTGATGACCATCCTGAAGCGCTGCGGCTACAAGATTGCCATTCTGAGCGGTGGATTCACCTACTTTGGCGAATACCTGCAGCGCAAGTACGGCATTGACTATGTTTATGCCAACGAGCTGGAGATTGATGAAAACGGAAAACTGACGGGTCGCTACGTGGGCGAGATTGTTGACGGGCACCGCAAGGCCGAACTGCTGAAGCTCATTGCACAGGTGGAGAAGGTGAACCTGGCCCAGACCATTGCCGTGGGCGATGGTGCCAACGACCTGCCCATGATCAGCGAAGCAGGGCTTGGCATAGCTTTCCATGCCAAGCCCCGTGTGGTGGCCAATGCGAAACAGTCCATCAATACGATTGGTCTCGACGGCGTGCTCTATTTCTTAGGCTTCAAAGATTCTTACTTAGGCGATCAAGGCCGCATGTAGCCGGGCTGTGGCCTATTGCTTGATTTCAATGTCGCGTCGCACGTTGTCGCGAATCTTCTTCAGGTAGCCTTTCATTCCGTCGGCATCTTTGTGGTCGATGATTTCGAGCAGTTCCTTCAGTTCTGTGCGTATCTGGCTGACCTGGTCGTGGGTGTAGGGGTTGAACAGGATTTCCTGCAGCAGGTAGTCGTCTTCGTTGAGCACCCCCTTGGCAATGCGCATGTGGCGCTTGAAGGTGGTGCCTGGAGCGTCCTGGTGCTTCATCACGGCTGCAAAGACAAAGGTCGAAACAAACGGGATGGAGAGCGAGTAGGCCACCGTCTTGTCGTGCTCTTCGAACGAATATTCGTAGATGTTCAGCCCTAATTTTTGATAGATGTCCTTGAAGAACAGGCGCCCGATGAAGTCGCCCTCGGTGATGATGATGGCGTTCTCCTCCGACAGCTGGTTCAGGTTGGCAAAGGTGGGACCAAACATGGGGTGGGTCGACACGTAGCGCATGCCCGTAGACTCATAGAACTCCTTCAGGTCGGTCTTCACCGAGGCAATGTCGCTCAGGATGCATTCCTTGGGCAGATAGGGAATAACCTCGCGAAACACAGGGATGGTGTACTTCAGCGTCACTGCATTGATGAGCAGTTCCGGGGCAAAGTCCTTTACTTCGTCCAGGGTGGTGAACCGCTGGCAGTTGTAGGTGAAACGCATGCGCCGTGGGTCTTTCTCGAAGACGGCCACTTCGTGTTCAAAACTGAGCAGGTCGATGAAGAAGCTTCCCATCTTGCCTGCACCCATAATCAATATTTTCATACGTATTCTGAGCCGCAGCCCTGCCTCCCCCGTGGGGAGGTGGGGGGCTGTGGGCTTATTTGTTGATAATCTCAATTTGCTGTCTCACGCTCTCTTCGTGGATGCTTTCGAACACATGGGCCACAAACTCGGCACCCATGCCGCACAGGGCACCTTGTGCTCCTCGCTTCGACAGAATCTCGTTGTAGCGGTTGGCCTGCAGCACGGTCATGTTGTGCTCCTTCTTGTACTGGCCAATCTCGCGGCACACGCGCATGCGCTTGGCCAGCAGATCCATCAGTTGGTTGTCCAGCTCGTCAATCTGCTTGCGCAGCTGCTGAATGCCCTCGGTGGTGGTGTGCTCGTTGCGAATGACCAGCAGCGACAGGATGTAGTCGAGCACGTCGGGCGTCACCTGCTGTGCAGCGTCGCTCCAAGCCTTGTCGGGCTCGCAGTGGCTCTCCACGATCAGTCCGTCGAAGCCCAGGTCCATGGCCTGCTGGCACAGTGGTGCAATGAGCTCGCGTCTGCCACCAATGTGACTGGGGTCGCAAATGATGGGCAGGTCGGGTATGCGGCGGCGCAACTCAATGGGTATCTGCCACATGGGCAGGTTGCGGTAAATCTTTTTGTCATAGGACGAGAAGCCGCGATGAATGGCTCCCAGACGCTTCACGCCTGCCTGGTTGATGCGCTCCATGGCTCCAATCCATAGCTCCAGGTCGGGGTTCACGGGATTCTTCACAAACACTGGCACGTCGACGCCGCGCAGCGCATCGGCCAGGGCCTGCATGGCAAAGGGATTGGCGCTGGTGCGGGCACCCACCCAGAGAATGTCGATGTCGTACTTCAGTGCCAGCTCCACGTGTTCGGGTGTGGCCACCTCGGTGCTCACGAGCATCTTGGTTTCTTTCTTCACTTCCTGCAGCCAGGGCAGGGCTTTCTCGCCGTTGCCCTCAAAGCCGCCGGGCTTGGTGCGCGGCTTCCATACGCCGGCACGGAAGTTGTGGCAGCCCTTCATGGCCAGTTGGCGGGCGGTGGTCATTACTTGCTCTTCGGTCTCGGCCGAGCAGGGACCAGCAATCACAAACGGACGTTCGTTGTCGCTGGGGAGATGCAAAGGTTGTAAATCCAGTTCCATATTTTTGACAGAATATTATTTTATGTTTCTTCAGACAGAATAATTTTTTAAGACAGAATACTTTTTTTATGTTCTTCTGTTATTATGTCTTTAATCCGGTGAAGGGCTTCTTCTATTTTGTCTTCTTTTGCGCAGAGCGAGATGCGTATGTATCTTTCGCCGTTGCTACCGAAGATGAAGCCTGGCGTGATGAAGACGCGGGCCTCGTGGAGCACGCGTTCGGTCAGATCTTCCACATTATTATATATAGAAGGAATCTTGCCCCAGAGGAACATGCCCACCTGTTGTGGGTCGTAGGTGCAGCCCAGGGCGTCCATGATTTGTTCGGCCAGTTTGCGTCGGCG
>CACXUV010000011.1 GCA_902770845.1 uncultured Prevotellaceae bacterium | reverse complement strand
CTGCCAGGCCACCTCCACGATGAAGCGCACGGCCAGGCGAGTGGCCTCGTTGGCGCCGCAGAAGGCATCGACCACATACAGCTCTTTGTTGCACAGCTCCTTGATGGCGATTTCCTTCACCTGCTTCCACACCTCTTCGCTCATGGGGTGGTTGTCGTTCTTATATTCGTCGGTGGTCCACCACACCTTGTCGTGGCTCTGGGCATCGTCAACGATGTACTTGTCCTTGGGCGAGCGGCCGGTGTAGATGCCGGTCATCACGTTCACTGCGTTCAGCTCGGTGTTCTGGCCCTTGTCATAGCCAGTCAGCTCGGCCTTGGTCTCCTCTGCGAAGAGGAACTCATACGACGGGTTGTGGGCAATCACCTTCGAACCGGTGATTCCATACTTTGTAAGATCTAACTTTGCCATTGTTTTTTACTTGTATTTTTTTGATTGTGAATTTACTTTCTACCTATTTTTATAAAAAGGCACTTTCTCTATTTCGCGTGCAAAGGTACGAAAAAAATGAGAGTTGCGGTTGCGTGTTGCTTTTTTTTTGTTCCAATTAAGCGTTTTTTTGGTTAAAGTATTTAAAAACAAATGCTTGTGGGGCTGTTTTGTCATTCTGACATGCCAAAAAAATGGTCATGCCATTGTGGTGGCTCGATTTCATGGCTGAACGGGCGCGAGAATCGTTTTGCGGCGACCAACCATGCCTTTGGCCGCAAATTATCGAGTTTTGAAGCCCTTCGCGCAAATGGCTGAAAGCCAGCTGTTTTCGCGTGAAGGGATGGCCGGGCGGTCTGCCCTTCTTCTTCCGTGGTCTGCCAATCGGGGCCCCGTTGCACAGCAATTTGGGCCCCGTTGTGTGGCAATCTGGGCCCCGTTGCCGTGCAGTCTCGCCCTCATTGTGCTGCAACGGGGCCCCCGTTGGGGCTGTGGGGGTCTGGCGCGTCAAAAAAAAAATGGCGGAAACTGCGTGAAACACTCGACATACAGTGTTTCACGCTCTATTTTCAAAATTTTTTTTGTCCGCTTTATCGAAATTGCGGGGGCCCCGTTGCGCTTGCCCTCGCCCTGCTTCTGTCAGCGACGGGGCAGGGGTGAGGCGCTTTGGCAAAAAGTTGGCGGTTTAAACAATATTAACGTCAAATTGTTTCAAAGCGGAAGATTATTGCATACTTTTGCAACCGTAAACAAAAGAAAACGAAACGACATGAGAAAACAGCTTGCAATCGCACTGCTGGCCATGCTTTGCTCAGCAATCATGGCTGTGGGGCAGAACACGCCCCCTGCCGATGCCACCATCGAGACGTGGCAGGCCAGCTACTCCATGACCTCGGCTTATGGCACCGAGGCCGACACCGAGCCCATGCAGGTGGCCTTCGTGGGCAGCGACGTCTATCTGAACCTGCTGAACCCCATCACCGGAGCCACCTGGGTGAAGGGCACCGTAGAGGCTGACAAGGCCACGTTTGCCAAGGGACAGACGATTGGCTCGTATGGCGGCGTGACCTACTGCATGGCTGGTTCTGCCGACGGTCAGGTGGTCGATGTGGTGTTCGACTATGACGCAGCGGCCGGCGTGCTGTCGCTCAGCAACATGTACTTGCTGCTCAACAACGGCACCACGGCCGTGAACTATGCTGCCTACTTCTCGCAGCTCACCATTTCGCGACAGGCACAGCAGACCGACCCCGACCCACAGCAGCAGGGACAGACACCGCCCGACGAGGCTGTGAAGGAGCAGTGGACCATCAGCTACACCTTCACGGCGGGCGGCGAGACCGAGTCGGACACGGAGCAGATGCAGGTGGCCTTTGTCGGGAAGAGCGTCTACTTCAACTTCCCCAATCCCATCAAGGGCAACACCTGGATGCGCGGCACGCTCAGTGGCAGTGTGGCCACCTTTGCCCGTGGACAGGAGGTGGGCAGCTATGGCGACGACACCATTTATTATATGGGACTGGGCGAAAGCAACACCCTGGGCGACATTGTGTTCTACTATGACGAGGCCAACGCCACGTTCACGCTGGGCAACAACTGGCTGGTGCTCAACGCCGGACTGACCGAGAACCGCGCACTGGGCTATTTCACGGCCGCCACCATCGTGAAAACCGACAGGCCCGACGCGCCCAAGCCTGAGACGGTGACGCCGCCCGAGGCCCTTTCTACCAGCGAATATGCTCTGACGGGCACCAACATCTTCTTCGGCGACGAGGGATGGGACACCAAGAGCGTGCGCTACAACGTGCGACTGGGCTTCAGCGGGGCCAGTGTCTACGTGCAGGGCCTGTGCCGCACCATGCCCCAGGCTTGGATCAAGGGCCAGCGCAATGCCAGCGACGGCGAGCTCACGTTTGCATCGGGCCAGTACTACGGCTCCTACCAGACGCCCCTGGGCATGAGCTACGACTTCTTCTTTGCCGCTGCCAACTATCCCACGACGAATGCCACGTGGCTCGATGAGGCCACCTTCAGCTATGATGCCCAGAACCAGTCCTATGCTTGCCGCGACCTGATTGCACTGAACAGCCAGGCTTCGCAAATCAATCCTTATGAGTTTCTGGCTGGCGTGCGCCTCTCAAAAATCAGCAATCGCGCCGCCACGCCGCAGGCTCCCACGATTGTGGCGCTGCAGCCCTATGATGCTGAGGTGGGCTACGGACTCTTGCAGCTCGACATTCCCGTGCAGGGCACCGGCGGCGAAGGCTTGCTCACCGACAAGCTGGGCTATCAGCTCTACGTGGAACAGGGCGGACAGCAACAGCTCTACACCTTCACGCCTGCTGTCTATCAGAACCTTGCCGAGCCCATGACGCTGGTGCCTTATAACTTTGGCGATGGCTTCGACTTCTACCTGGCTGGTTCGGCCGTTTATTTCTATGCCGACATGCAGCAGGCTGAGCGCATTGGCGTGCAATGCGTCTACACGGGTGGCGACGAGCGACACGAGTCGACTGTAACGTGGATTGCAGTTCCGCAATCGTCGGCCGCCATTGACGGCGTTGCCTCAACCGCCACCGGCAGCGTTTCCTATACCGACCTGATGGGCCGTCAGGTGTCTGCCAGCCACAAGGGACTGGTGCTGAAGACGGTGAGAAAGGCCGACGGAACGGTGGTGACGACCAAGGTGGTTCGTTAGCATCCGTGGTGAGCGCGTTGTATAAGATAATTTTGATTTGTTACTTATAAAAAAAGTAGCGTGGTTCAGACGAAATCATTTGATGATAGGGTCTGAACCACGCTGCGAAATAGCCTGAAAGGTGATGCAACCGCTTGCTTACTTCACCTCCCAGATGTCGTTTGTCTCCAGTAGTTCGCTGAAGTTGTGATACTTCTTCTGTGCGCTCACCTCAGCAATCTGAGCGTGAACGGCGTCGTTGTAGGTGGGAGCCTCCACGTCGCGAATCACACCCAGGGCAATGGGGAATCCGTCTTCGGGCGACATCATGGCCAGCTTCAGCTGCAAGGTGTTGTCTTCGCAGTGGGCATCGTGCACCAGCACATCGTCCAGCGTGTAGCCGTCCTTGCCAATCTCCACCACCTTCAGGCCGAAGCCCTGCTGCACCAGACCGAACTCCTGGTTCTCGCCGAACACCAGTTTCTCGCCGTGGCGCACGTAGATGGCATTCTTCTTGCGGCCCTCGTTGTTGTAAACAATGTCGTGGCAGTGGTCGTTGAAGATCACGCAGTTCTGCAGCACCTCTGTCACCGACGCACCCTTGTGCTCGTATGCGGCCTTCAGCACCTCCACGCTGCCCTTGGTATCGGTGGCCACGCAGCGGGCAAAGAAGTGGCCGCGAGCGCCAAAGCACAGCTCGGCAGGGCGGAACGGGTCTTCCACCGTGCCGTAGGGGCTCGACTTCGACACAAAGCCACGGGGGCTCGTCGGCGAGTACTGTCCCTTCGTCAGACCGTAGATGCGGTTGTTCAGCAGAATCATGTTCAGGTCGATGTTGCGGCGGTTGGCATGAATGAAGTGGTTGCCGCCGATGGCCAGGCCGTCGCCGTCGCCACTCACCTGCCATACCGTGAGCTTGGGGTTGGCCACCTTGGCACCAGTGGCAATGGCGGCTGCACGACCGTGAATGGTGTTCATGCCGTAGGTGGCCATGTAGTGGGGCAGACGGCTGCTGCAGCCAATGCCGCTGATCACGGCCACATTCTCTGGAGCCACGCCAATTTCGGCCATGGCCTTATGCAGCGAGGCCAGGAAGAAGTGGTCACCACAACCAGGACACCACCTGGGCTGCCCCTTCTTGAAATCACTTGCACTGTAATTACTCATAACTTCTTATTTTTTTTCTACTACGAATTACGCGAATTTTACGAATTGTTCCTATGTGTTGGGATAACGTTCAAATTTAAGCGAAGTTTCACCAAAATTTATAAGAATAGCCAGTGGAAGTCCTGATACTTTAGCATAGTTTATAGCCTGTGAACGGTGCATGTCTTCAATTTCTTTTACCGCCTTCATTTCTACAATGATTTTATCGTAGCATACGAAATCAGGTATGAACGTTGAGTCTAGCTTTATGTTCTTGTATATTGCATGCATTGGTACTTCACGCTGATAGGGGATGCCTATGTTCTGTAATTCCACCTCGAACGCGTCCTGATACACTTTTTCTGTAAAGCCACAACCAAAGAAACGGTGTACAGCCATTGCTGCACCGATAATCTTATGAGATTCTTCGGGCAAAGTGATATTGGCGTATCGGGTTAATTGAGGCATTGCTGGAAATTCGTATAATTGGCGTATCGGGTTAATTGAAGCATTACTGGAAATTCGTATAATTCGTATAATTCGTAGTAGTTGAATGAACTGTTTATTTGTTGATTATCTCTGTAAAAGCCTTCACGAGTTCCTCGACCACGAAGGGTTGTCCCTTGACCTGGTTGAACTGGTAGGGCACGAAGTTGTCGACCTTCATGCGCAGATAGGCAGCCAGCTGGCCCATGTTCTGCTCGGCCACCACCACCTTCGGGTATCTCTTCAGCACGTCGGCGGTGTTCTTGGGCAGCGGGTTCAGGTATTTGAAGTGGGCCAAGGCAGTCTTGTGGCCCTTGGCGCGCAGCTCGTCCATGGCTGAATGCAGGTGGCCGTAGGTGGAACCAAAGCCCACGATGAGCAGGTCGGCATCGGTGGCATCGCCTTCCACCTCCAGGTTGGGCACCTCGATATTGGCAATCTTCTGCTGGCGCAGGCGTGTCATCAGGTCGTGGTTCTCCGGGTTGGTCGATATGGCACCCGTCTCGGAGTCCTTCTCCAGTCCACCCAGTATGTGGGCAAAGCCCTCGCGGCCAGGCACAGCCCAGTAGCGGGTGCCGTTCTCAGCACGCATGTAGGGAGTCCACTTGCCTTTCAGTTCTTCAGGAACATACGGCGGATTGATGGCATCGAGCTTGTTGAGGTCGGGCAAGCGGAAAGCTCCTGAGCCGTTGGCCACGAAAGCATCGGTGAGCAGCACCACGGGAGTCATGTGCTCCAGTGCTATTTTGCAGGCCTGATAGGCAGCATCGAAGCAGTCGGTGGGACTGGTGGCAGCGATCACTGGCATGGGGCTCTCGCCGTTGCGCCCGAAGAGCACCTGCAGCAGGTCGGTCTGCTCGCTCTTCGTGGGCAGGCCCGTGGCGGGACCGCCGCGCTGCACGTCGATGACCACCAGCGGCAGTTCCATGATGACGGCCAGATTCATGGCTTCGCTCTTCAGGCAAATGCCGGGGCCGCTGGTGCTGGTCACGCCCAGCGCACCGGCAAACGAGGCGCCCAGTGCCGAGGCGGCGCCGCTGATCTCGTCTTCACACTGCACGGTGATGACGCCCAGCGACTTGTGCTTCGACAGCTCGTGCAGGATGTCGGTGGCCGGAGTGATGGGGTAGCTGCCCAGATAGAGGCGCAGGCCGGCCTTCTCGGCGGCGGCTATCAGTCCGTAGGCCGTGGCCTTGTTGCCCGTGATGTCCATGTAGCGTCCGGGCTGTTTCTCCTTCGACTCCACGCGATACACGTTGATGGCGCTTGAGTGTGTGTTGTGACCATAGTCCCAGCCGGCCTGAATCACCTTGATGTTGGCTTCGGCAATAGCGGGCTTCTTGGCAAATTTTTCGCGAAGGAAGTTAGCCACGAGTTCCAGGTCGCGGTCGAAGAGCCAGCACACCAGACCCAGGGCAAACATGTTGCGGCACTTCATCATGGCTTTCATGTCCATGCCGCTGTCGGCCAGTGCAGCCTTCACCATGGTGGTGAGCGGGCATTGAATCACGCGGTCGGGGTCGATGCCCATTTCGCCCAGGTAGTCTTCGGTCTTGAACTGAGCCTTCTCCAGATCCTTCGGACCAAACGAGTCGGTGTCGATGATGATGGTGGCACCGGGCTTGGCGTAGCGATACTGCGTCTTGAGTGCGGCAGCATTCATGGCCACCAGCACGTCGCACTTGTCGCCGGGGGTATAGACCTTACCGGCACCGATGTGCACCTGGAAACCACTGACACCCGTGAGCGATCCTTGCGGGGCGCGGATGTCGGCAGGATAGTCGGGGAATGTTGAGATACCATTGCCTACCGTAGCTGAGACGGTAGAAAAGATGTTTCCGGCCAATTGCATGCCATCGCCGGAGTCACCTGAAAACCGCACGACCACCTGGTCGAGCTCTTTCACTTCCAAATTTTCAGCCATAGCTATATAATAAAGGGTTGAATATATTCGGCTGCAAAGGTCGTAATTTTTGCTGTGCTGGCAAAACTTTTGATAACAAAAATACGGGCGTGCTGCAAAAAATTGACATAGTTGGACTTTCTGTAACCGTTTTGGCTACATCAATTTTTGTGTTCAGTTTGGTGTCTTCTATTTGTTGCAACCGAGTCTTCGGCTTGTTGCGTCTGTGTCTTCGGCTTGTTGCATCTGTGTCCTCGGCTTGTTGCGTCTCTGTCCTCGGCTTGTTGCGTCTGTGTCTTCGGCTTGTTGCGTCTGTGTCTTCGGCTTGTTGCAACCTCTAAGCCAGGCAGTGGCCGGACAGCTCTTGCCTGCGTGAGCAGTGGGGACAGATGCCTTTCACCACATATTCGGTCTCTTCGGGCACGAATCCTTCGGGCAACGGCACTTGTGGGATGGGCACCCGTGGCAGGCAGTAGGTGCGGTGGCACAGCCGACAGGTGAGATGAACGTGGCCCATGCAGTGACGTGTGTCGTCGTGGTGGCACACGCAGTACTTCTGCGAGCCGCTGCCATCGTCGATGTCGTGTAGCAGATGGGCTTCGCTCAGCAGGTTGAGGGTGCGAAACAGAGTTGAACGGTCTACGGTAGGCAGTGCCGCCTCAAGGTCGGCCAGGCTGAAGGCGTCGCCAAAGCCGTGGCGCACCTGTCGCCACACCAGCAGTCGCACGGCCGTTACGCGTATGCCAGCGTTCTGCAGCAGCTGTTCGTCGGTGGTGTTGTCGTGGTGCTGCTGGCTCATGACACTTTTTCGAAAGGCAGGTTATAGTTCACCACCTGTCCTGCCTGGAGCGATGCAGGCACGTTGATGAGGCGCTGGTTGCTCGAGCCCCGGAAGCAGAGCGTTTCGTCGCGCTGTGCTTTGATGAAGGGCCCGTCGACGAGCACGTCGATCTGTTCGAGCAGTGCCCGCTGTCGTGGGTTGTTGACGAGCACTTCGTAGGTGAAGCCCGTGTAGCACCAGATGGTCTTCCGCGTGCGCTCCCTGATGGCGCGTGCCAGTTCGGCAAAGCCTTCGGGCTGATACATGGGGTCGCCGCCGCTGAAGGTGACGTTGGCGTAGGGGTCGGCTTCGATGATGCGCATGATGTCGTCGGTGGTCATGGCGTGACCCCCTTCAAAGTCCCACGACTGCGGGTTGTGGCAGCCGGGGCACTTGTGCCGGCAGCCAGCGCAGTAGATAGAGGTGCGGAATCCCGGACCGTCTACCATGGTGTCTTCTATGATGGAAAGTACCGAAATCATTCAGAACAGGTTCTGCTCTCCGTCGTCAATGTGAGTCACGCGGTCGTTCAGCTCGGCCAGTTTGCCGCTGTTCCAGCGGTCGGTGGTGCCCACGAGATAGCCCGTGATGCGCTGCAGTTTGTCGATGTGAGCAGAGCCGCATCGGGGACACTGCTTCAAATCGGCGGTGGCGTTCTCGTAGCCGCAGTCCATGCAGCGGTTGCGGTTGTGGTTCACCGAGCCGTAGCCCATGTCCAGTCGGTCCATCATGTCGACGACGCTCATGATGACCTGTGGGTTGTGGGTGGCATCGCCGTCTATTTCGACATAGAAGATGTGCCCGCCACGTGTCAGGTTGTGATAGGGCGCCTCTGTTTCGGCCTTGTGGCGGGCCGAGCACTTATAGTACACGGGCACGTGGTTCGAGTTGGTGTAGTAGTCGCGGTCGGTCACGCCGGGAATGCGTCCGAAGTCCTTGCGGTCGCGCTTGGTGAAGCGTCCGGCCAAGCCTTCGGCCGGTGTGGCCAGCACGGAGTAGTTGTGGTGGTAGCGCTCGCAGAACTCGTTCACGCGGTCGCGCATGTATGTCACGATTTTCAGGCCCAGTTCCTGGCTCTCCTGGCTCTCGCCGTGGTGCTTGCCCGTGAGGGCCACGAGGCATTCGGCCAGTCCGATGAAGCCAATGCCCAGCGTGCCTTGGTTGATGACGCTCTCCACCTTGTCGTTGGGTCCCAGCTTGTCGGCGCCAATCCAGAGGCTCTTCATGAGCAGGGGGAACTGCTTGGCGTAGGCCGTTTTCTGGAACTGGAATCGCTCGTCGAGCTGCTTGGCGGCCACTTCCAGCATTTGGTCGAGCTTGGCAAAGAACTGTGCGATGCGCTGCTCGCGGTCTTCAATCTTCATGCACTCGATGGCCAGGCGCACTATATTAATAGTGGTGAACGAAAGGTTGCCGCGCCCCACCGACGTCTTGGGTCCGAAGCGGTTCTCGAACACGCGTGTGCGGCAGCCCATGGTGGCCACTTCGTGCAGGTAGCGCTTGGGGTCGTCGGCATGCCACTCGTCGGTTTGGTTGAAGCTGGCGTCCAGGTTCAGGAAGTTGGGGAAGAAACGCCTTGCCGTGACCTTGCAGGCCAGCTGGTAGAGGTCGAAGTTGCGGTCTTCGGGCAGATAGTTCACGCCGCGCTTCTTCTTCCATATCTGAATGGGGAAGATGGCCGTTTCGCCGCCGCCCACGCCCTCGTAGGTGCTGAGCAGTATTTCGCGCATCACGCAGCGGCCCTCGGCGCTGGTGTCGGTGCCGTAGTTGATGGATGAGAACACCACCTGGTTGCCGCCGCGCGAGTGGATGGTGTTCATGTTGTGTATGAAGGCTTCCATGGCCTGGTGCACGCGGCCCACGGTCTTGTTGATGGCATGCTGGCGCACGCGGTCGATGCCCTTCAGACCGTTGAGGTCTTGCTTGAGATAGTCCACGAGGGGCTCGTCGTAGAGTGCCGAGTAGTCTTCGCCGTTCAGTTCTTCCAGGTTCTTCAGCTCTTCAATGTAGCTCAGCCTCACGAAGGGTGCCAGATAGAAGTCGAAGGCCGGTATGGCCTGTCCGCCGTGCATCTCGTTCTGTGCACACTCCAGGCTGATGCATGCCAGCACGCTGGCCGTTTCGATGCGCTTGGCAGGGCGCGAAGCTCCGTGGCCGGCAATGAAGCCGCAGTTCAGGATGTTGTCGAGCGGGTGCTGCACGCAGGTGAGGCTCTTCGTGGGGTAGTAGTCTTTGTCGTGAATGTGCAGGTAGTTGTGCTCCACGGCGTCGCGGCTCTCGGGCGAGAGCAGGTAGTCGTCGACGAAGGGCTTGGTGGTTTCCGATGCAAACTTCATCATCATGCCAGCCGGCGTGTCGGCATTCATGTTGGCGTTTTCGCGCGTGATGTCGTTCGACTTCACGTTCACGATGTCCAGGAAAATGTCGCGTGTCTTGGCCTTGCGGGCAATGGAGCGCTGGTTGCGGTAGGCAATGTATTTTTGGGCCACGTCCTTGCGGGCACTCTTCATCAGCTCCATCTCCACCAGGTCCTGAATGGCCTCCACCGTCATTTGGGTGTCGCCGCGCTGGGCAATGTGGTCGGTTATCACGTTGAGCAGCCGCTCGTCTTCGCCTTTCTCGGTGGTCATCATGGCTTTTCTGATGGCGGCCATGATTTTTTGCTCATTGAAGCCCACGATGCGGCCATCGCGTTTTACAACTGTCTGTATCATAGTTTGTTAAAAAAATAGAAGTGCTTTTGGGTTATCTCTAATCGTTTGCAAAGATAATACAATTCTTCTAAAGTTTTTGGTTTTGGACAACTTTTATTCGGTTAAAAATTATTAAACACCTAAGAATCAAGCAGTTGTGAAAATTTTTGGGAAACATTGAATGTTTCACGGGGTGAAAACTTACCTTTTTTGGCTAACTCGCTGATAAACAACGTTGTGAGTTTTGGGCAGCAAAGTAGTGTGATAGCAGGCTGGTTGGGGCACCTTGAAAATCAGCTGGTTATGAGACTGTGCTGCAATGGCGGCCTGGTTGTGTTGCAACGGGGCCCCCGTTGTGTTGCAATTGAGGCCCCGTTGTGTTGCAATAGGGGCCCCGTTGCATCACAATAGGGCCCCCGTTATGACACAACGGGGGCCCTATTGCAAGGCGTTGGAAATGAGATGGTTGCGCGATTGTCTCGAGACCTTGCTGCCATGGCCTTGCGGCGGGGCCGTGGCGCACGCTCAGTACTCGAACGACGAGCCGCCCAGGAATTCACGCAGCAGCGAGGTGGGGGGTATCTGGTCTTCGGGAATGGGCCTGATGTAGTGCAGGAACTTCTTCAGCCTGTAGGCTTCGGCATACTCGGCGCAGTTCTCGGGCACCTGTTCCAGCAGCGGCTCGGCCTGCCGCTTGATCACGGCCAGTTCGAAGAGCATGGCCGAGTTGAACATCATGTCGGCATTTTCCTGGAAGGGGAAGATCCACTTGTTCTCGCCCTTGCGCACCGACGGCCAGCGGCGAATGGTCTCGCGGGCATCCACTCCGCGATACTTGAAGTCGCGGATGATGCGGCGCAGCAGTCGGTTGTCGGTCGTGGGAATGTAGTTGTGGTTGTCGAGCAGCAGCGTGGTCAGCGCCGAGGCATAGATTCGAAACTTCAGTTCGTCGGCTATCTGGGCCGTCAGTTCGGGGTTCAGTGCGTGTATGCCCTCCACCACCAGCACCTCGTCGTCCTTCAGGCGCATGCGCCTTCCACTCCACTCGCTTTTCCCGGCCTGGAAGTTGTAGCGCGGCAACTCCACCTCTTCGCCCCTGAACAGGGCGGCCAGCTGTTCGTTCAGCAGCTGAATGTTGAGCGCGTGGATGCTCTCGAAGTCATAGTCGCCCGTCTCGTCGCGCGGTGTCTTGTCGCGGTCCAGGAAGTAGTCGTCGAGCGAAATGGGCACAGGCTTGATGCCGTTGGTGATGAGCTGCACCGACAGGCGCTTGCAGGTGGTGGTCTTGCCGCTGCTCGACGGGCCCGCAATGAGCACCATCCTGATGCCCTTGCGGTGGGCAATCTCGTCGGCAATGCGGGCAATCTTCTTTTCCTGCAGGGCCTCGCTCACCTGTATGAGCAGGTTGGTCTTGCCCTGGGCAATGGCCTCGTTCAGGTCGCCGATGGCGCGCAGGCCAATGATTTTCTGCCAGGCATGCTGCTCCTTGAAGATGCCAAACATCTTGTCCTGCATCACAATCTCGCCCAGTTCCTCGGGATGCTCGCGCGAAGGTGTGCGCAGCAGCAGTCCGTCGTAGTATTTCTCCAGGCCGAAGAGCGTGATCTGTGCCGTGTTGGTGAGCAGAGCCCCGTAGAAATAATCCTTGTAGCCGTCGATGTCGTAGTAGGTGGTGAAGAGCGAGCCCGTGCTCTTCAGCAGCTTCACCTTGGAGTGGGTGTGCAGTGCCTCAAACATGCTGATGGCCTCCTGCGTGCTCGTTTCGTAGCGGTGTATGGGCAGGGCCTCACCTATTATTTCTTTCATGCGCGCGCGTATGCGTCCGGCATCTTCGAGCGTCACGGGGTGGCCAATGTCCAGATCCACGTAGTAGCCGTTCGACACGGGTATGTCGATGGCCACCTTGCAGCGCTCGTACAGGTCGTGTACGGCCTTGCACAGCACAAAGAACAGCGAGCGCGTGTAGGCCCTGAGCCCCGACGACGACGTGATGTCGAGAAACTCAACGGTTTTGGGCTTGTAAACTCGGAAGTGCATGCCTTCCACCTTGTTGTTCACGTGCGCCACGATGGCAGGGCGCTGCAGCGGGGCGTCGAGCTGCTGCAGCACCTCTTCGAGCGTGCTGCCCATCTCGACGTTGAGCGTCTGGTTGTTGTTCAGACAGTGAATGGTTACGTATTTCGTCATAAGATAAAAAATGTCAAAAAGAAAAAATCCGCATGTAAAATTACAATTTTTTCGCGAAACGGCGTAGATAACTTAGATTTTTTTCGTATTTTTGCACTCACATAACATACATTACGATTTTATGTCAATCTGGATTATTTTCAAGCTTCTGGGTTCGCTGGCACTTCTCATGTTTGGTATGAAGTCCATGAGCGAAGCTTTGCAGAAGATGGCGGGTCCGCAGTTGCGCCACGTCTTGGGAGCCATGACCACCAATCGCTTCACCGGCATGCTCACCGGCATGCTCGTCACAGCCTCGGTACAGTCTTCAACAGCCACAACGGTCATGACCGTTTCGTTTGTCAATGCCGGCCTGCTCACGCTGGCACAGGCCATTTCGGTGATCATGGGTGCCAACATAGGCACCACGCTCACGGCCTGGATCATGTCGGCCGGTATGTCGTTCGACATCACCGCCGCCGTCTATCCGGCCTTCTTCCTGGGCATCATCCTCATTTATCAGAAGCGATACCGCTATATCGGCGACTTCCTCTTCGGTCTGTCGTTCCTGCTCCTGGGTCTGGGCACGCTGCGAATGACGGGCACCGAGATGCACCTGGGCGAGAACCAGGCCCTGCTCAACTTCTTTGCTTCGTTCGACCCCACATCGTTTGTCACCACCATCATCTTCCTGTTGCTGGGTGGCATCCTCACGTTCTGTGTGCAGTCCAGTGCTGCCGTCATGGCCATCACCATGATTCTGTGCTCCAGCGGCGCACTGCCCATCTATCAGGGCATTGCACTGGTCATGGGCGAGAACATCGGCACCACCGTGACCTCTAACCTGGCAGCCCTGTCGGCCAACACACAGGCTCGCCGCGCAGCCCTGGCCCACATGTTCTTCAACGTGTTTGGCGTCGTTTGGATTCTCTTCGTGTTCCGTCCCTTCATCGACATGGTGTGCGGATGGGTGGGCTACGACGTGAGCATGACCAAGGAAGCAGCTGGTGCTGCCGCCTTCCTGGCCAACTCGGCCAAGCTCACCTTCGTGCTGGCTGCCTTCCACACCACGTTCAATGTGGCCAACACCTTGATCCTGATTTGGTTCATTCCGCAGATAGAGAAGTTCGTGTGCTGGGTCATCAAGTCCAAGCGCGTCGATGAGGAAGAAGACTTCCGCCTGCATTTCATCACGGCCGGCTTCATGAAGACGCCCGAGCTTTCGGTGCTCGAGGCACAGAAGGAAATATCGTCGTTCTCCGAGCGCATGCAGCGTATGTTCGGAATGGTGCAGGAGTTGCTCAACCTTTCGTCTTCAATCAAGAACAAAGACAAGAACACCGAGCAGGAGTTCAACAAGCTCTACACCCGCATTGAGAAGTATGAGAGCATCAGCGACAACATGGAATTGGAGATTGCACAGTATCTGGAGAGCGTGAGCGATGCCCACCTGAGCGACGACACGAAGGCAAAGATACGCGCCATGCTGCGCGAGGTGAGCGAACTGGAGTCGATTGGCGATTCGTGCTTCAACATGGCGCGCACCATCAACCGCAAGTTTGCGGCCAAGCAAGACCACTTCATTGAGAAACAATATGAGCATCTGCACCAGATGATGGGACTGACCGACCAGGCCCTGACGCAGATGAACCAGCTGATGGGTGGACGAAAGGAAGCCTACAACGTGAACCGCACGTTCAACATCGAGAACGAAATCAACAACTATCGCAACCAGCTGAAGGCGCAGAACATCGTAGACGTGAACAACCACGAGTACACCTACGCCGAAGGCACCATCTATATCGACCTGGTGAACGAGTGCGAAAAGCTGGGCGACTATGTGGTGAACGTGGTCGAGGCTCGCATGGGCACCCGACAGCGCGAGGCTTGAGCCTTGCCGTTCTGCGTCAGTCGCAGTCTTCTTTCACATATTCCGGGCGGTCGTCGGGCTGCAAGGGCTTCACCACTACGTTCTGGAACACCACCCCCCTGGCATGGCGCACGAAGAAGCCGTGTGCCGGCAGGGGCCCCCACATGGTGGCTTCGGGGTATTCCTTCTCCTTTTCGTCGGTGGGAACGGGCGTTTGTTTGCCACCGCCACGGTGCTCAATGCGAATGTTGCGCAGCGTGATGTCTTCCACACAGTGGTCCGGCAGGCCCGTGATGCTGCAGCCGGTGCTGCCCGCATTGCTCACGGTGACGTCGCTGATGGTCACGTTGCGCAGCGTGCCCACCTGGTCGATGTGCTGTCCTTCGTAGTAGCCACGGGCGCGGTTGCCCAGTCGTACGAAGATGGGTGCCTCGGTTCCTTCGGCCACTATGTTGCTCACCTGAACGTTCTCAAGCACGCCTCCGTCTACCACTTCCAATGAAATTACCGATGTTCCGCGCTCGTTGCCAAAGAACTTCGAGCTTTGGTCGGCGCTGGGCTTCACCACAATGCCGCTGATCGAGATGTTGCGATAGCCGCCGTTGCTCTCGGTGCCCAGCTTGATGGCGTTGCAGTGGCTCGACACCACACAGTTGCTGATGCGCACGTTTTCGCACAGTCGGGGCGAGGTGCTCTTCAGCGTGATGCCGTCGTCGTCGCTGTCGGCCAGCATTCCCGTCACAATCACGTCGCTGCAACCGTCCAGGTCGAGCGCATCGTTGTTGTAGTTGTTGCGGTTCAGCACCTTTATTCCATCAATCTTCACGCGGTCGCAGGCCAGGTAGTGCTGCATCCAGCAGCCCGAGTTCTTCAGGGTGACGTCCTTCACGGTGATGTCACGGCTCTGAATGAAGCGCAGCAGGTGCGGCCGGGTGATGCCTTCGTCGTTCCATGACAGTTTTTCAAAGGCCGAACCGCGTCCGTCGATGGTTCCCGTTCCGGTAATGGCCACGTTCTGCACGTTGTCGGCGTATATCAGCTGAATGGTGGTGGTCTGCGTTCGCAGCGAAACGTAGTTGCTCTTCATGGGCAGGTAGTCCTTCAGCTGGGTCGAACCGTAGAGCGTTGCACCGTGTTCCAGGTGCAGTTCAACGTTGCTTCTGAGCACGATGGTGCCCATGCAGAACTGTCCCGACGGCACCACCACGCGTCCGCCACCCTGGCGGCTGCACTCGTCGATGGCCTTCTGAATGCCCATGGTGCTGTTGCTTTGCAGGTTGCTCACGGCTCCAAAGTCCGTGATCAGGAAGTCACGGGCCTGGAGCACATGTGCAAAGAGCAGCACAGAGAGGGCTGCTATGAGCTTTGTTCTGTTCATTTTGAATTGTTCGTAGTCTTTTCGGAGTGTGTAATCAGTTGTTTTTTGAAGTCTTCGTAGCCTTGACAAAGTATAGAATCAATAAGATGTAGGCAACGAGCGCGCACACTTCCGACAGCGGATTGGCCAGCCACGACTCGCTCACGGGGTTGAAACCACCAAAGCGCAGCAGTGCACTCACCACGCCCATCAGGGCACCTCCGGCAATGAAACCACTGGCAATGAGCGTGCCTTTCTCGCCACGGGCGTCGTTCTCGGCCTTGTTTTTCGACCTCGTTGTCACATACCAGTTAATGGCTCCGCCCACCAGCAGCGGCGTGTTCAGTTCCAGCGGGATGAACATGCCCAGGGCAAAGGGCAGGGCAGGCACCTTGCAGAGCGTGAGCACCACGGCCAGCACGGCTCCAATGGCGTAGAGCGTCCATGGAGCTCCCACACCATTCATCAGCGGGTCTATCACAGCAGCCATGGCGTTGGCCTGCGGTGCGGCCAGTTGTCCTGAGGCAAAGCCGTAGGTTTCGTTCAGCAGCATCATCACACCACCCACGGTGGCGGCGCTCACCAGCGTGCCAAGAAACTTCCACGACTCCTGCTTGCGGGGCGTGGTGCCCAGCCAGTAGCCTATCTTCAAGTCGGTGATGAAGGCTCCTGCCATCGACAGTGCCGTGCACACCACGCCGCCCATGACCAGTGCTGCCACCATGCCGCTGGTGCCTTTCAGTCCTACGCCCACCATCACGACCGATGCCAGGATGAGCGTCATGAGCGTCATGCCGCTCACCGGGTTCGAGCCCACGATGGCAATGGCGTTGGCAGCCACGGTGGTGAAGAGGAAGGCGATGACTGCCACCAGCACAATGCCCACCAGGGCCTGCAGCATGTTGCCGTCCATGACGCCGAACCAGAAGAACAGGAACGTGATGAGGATGGTGGCAATCGATGCAATGGCGATGAAGCGGAAGGGCAGGTCGCGCTCTGTGCGCTTCAGTTCGGCGGCGTTGTTGCTGCCGCCTTTCATTTCCCTTGCCGCCAGACTGACGGCCCCCTTGATGATGCCCCAGCTCTTGATGATGCCAATGATGCCGGCCATGGCAATGGCACCAATGCCGATGGACTTGCCGTAGGCTTTGAAAATCTGTTCAGGCGACATGTCGCCCACGGCCATGGTGATGCTGGGATCCCACTGGTTCAGCACGTCGGTGCCAAACACCAGTGCCATGCCAGGCACCACGAGCCACCACACTGCTGCGGAGCCCAGGCAGATGATGAGCGCATACTTGAAGCCAATGATGTAGCCCAGGCCCAGCACTGCTGCTCCGGTATTGATCTTGAACACCACCTTGGCGCGTTCGGCCAGGTCTTCGCCGAAGCCCACGACGCGCGACGTGAAGTTCTCGTTCCACCAGCCAAAGGTGGCCACGATGAAGTCGTAGAGTCCGCCCACCAGTCCGGCTATGAGCAGGGGCTTGGCCTGGTCGCCCCCCTTGGCCCCGCTCACCAGCACCTGTGTGGTGGCCGTGGCTTCGGGGAAGGGATATTTTCCGTGCATGTCGCTCACGAAATACTTGCGGAACGGGATGAGGAACAGGATGCCGATGATGCCGCCCAGCAGCGAGGCAAAGAAAATCTTCAGGAACGACGCCGACATTTCCGGGTACTTGGCTTGCAGGATGTAGATGGCCGGCAGCGTGAAGATGGCGCCCGCCACCACGGCACCTGAGCAGGCGCCGATGCTTTGTATAATCACGTTTTCGCCCAGTGCCTTCGAGCGTTTGGCGGCAGTGCTCACGCCCACCGCAATGATGGCAATGGGGATGGCGGCCTCGAACACCTGTCCCACCTTCAGTCCCAGATAGGCTGCGGCGGCACTGAAGAGCATGGCCATGAGCACGCCCCACGTGACCGACCATGTGTTCACCTCGGGATAGTTTCCTTCCGGTGCCATCAGTGGTTCAAACTTCTCTCCTTCCTTCAGTTCCCTGAACGCGTTTTCAGGCAACTGCGACTTCATTTCATAGTCTTCCATTGTGTTGTTCTGTTTATGTGTTTATTGTTTGTTCTCTTCCAGGGCCTTCTCTTCCAGGTATTCGGCATAGATCTTGGCCGCCGAAACAATCTGGTTCACGCAGGGCCTCGTCTTGTAGTATTCGGCTGTTCGCTCCGAAGCCACGTGGCTCAGCGGTGCCCCTTTCTTCAGTTTCAGCAGTTCGGCGCAGACGAGCGAGCCGTGTTCCTCCTTGAAACGGGCGGCCAGCTGCTGCACCACCTGATAGTTGTGCGACTTTCCCTCGCGGTCGCCCGGCGTGGTGGAGCCGCAGTCCAGTCCTGCCAGCAGGGCCATGGCGTTGAAGGCTCCGCACGACATGCGCATGCGGCCGATGCCCGCCCCGAATCCGGCACTCATGCGCAGTGCCTGTTCTTCGCTGTAACCGTAGACGTCGGCAAAGGCTGCTGCCACTGCCTGCGAGCAGTTGAAGCCCTGCATGAACAGTTCTTCGGCTCGCCTGACGCGTTGTTTGTTTTCTTCGTTCATGATGCTGGTGTGTCGTGGTCGATTCCTCATCCAATTACTTGTTTGATGCGGCGCAGAGCCTCCATCATCTGACTTCTGGGGCAGGCAATGTTCAGTCGGATGAAGCCTTCGCCGGCCTCCGTGCCATACATGGTTCCGCTGTTCACCTGCACGTGGGCTTCCTGCAGCAGGCGCTGCGTCAGTTCGTCGCTCTTGAGGCCCGTGGCCTTGATGTCGACCCACACCAGGTAGGTGCCTTCCAGTGGCGTCACGCCCAGCTGTGGCAGTTCGCTGGCCATGAAACTGACCAGTGCCTCATAGTTGGCATGAATGTAGCTGCACAGCTGTTCCAGCCACTCTTCGCCCTCGTTGTAGGCCGCTTGCAGGGCCACCACGCCGAAGGGATTCACGTCGCACACCTCGTTGTCGTTGATGGCACGGTCGATGCGCTCGCGCCATTCGGGTCTGGAGCAGATGATGTTGGCTATTTGCAGTCCGGCGGTGTTGAACGATTTCGAGGGCGACGTGCAGACGATGGCGTTGGAGAGCCCCACGTCGACGGTGCCGAAGGGCGTGTAGCGCCCGTTGAAGCACAGCTCGTTGTGAATCTCGTCGCTCACCACCACCACGTTGTTTCGCTGGCAAATATCGCTCACGCGCAGCAGTTCGTCGTGGCTCCACACGCGTCCCACGGGGTTGTGTGGGTTGCACAGAATGAGCATCTTGGCTCGCGGGTCGGCGGCCTTGCGCTCCAGGTCGTCGTAGTCGATGGTGTACCTGGGCCCAGGCTTCAGTCTGTTCTCCACCAGCTGACATGCGTTGTTGCGCACGCTGGAGAAGAAACAGTTGTAGACGGGTGTTTGCAGGATGACCTGGTCGCCGGGCTGCGTCAGTGCCTTCACAATGACGCTCAGCGCGGGCACCACGCCCGTGGTGTACTGAATCCAGGAGCGCTCAATGGTCCACTGGTGGCGACGCCGAAACCATGAGATGATGGCCTGATAGTAGCTGTCGGGCACCAGGGTGTAGCCAAACACGCCGTGGGCCACGCGCCGCTGCAATGCCTCGACAATGACGGGCGCCGTGCGGAAGTCCATGTCGGCCACCCACATGGGGATTAATTCTTGATCGGGAACTTCGTCCCATTTGTAACAGCCGGTGCCTCGACGGGAGACGGGGGAGTCGAATACGTATTTTGACATTTGACTTTAGTTTTTTTTGAGACTATAGACTTTGGAGGTTTTGGGACTATAGACTTTAGAGGTTTTTAGGACTATAGACTTTAGAGGTTTTTAGGACTATAGACTTTAGAGGTTTTTAGGACTATAGACTTTAGTGGTTTTTTAGGACTATAGACTTTAGAGGTTTTTAGGACTATAGACTTTAGATTCTTTTTTAGACTGTGGATGTTGTTCCAGATTTCTTGGTGTAGAAACGGGTGCGGTGACGCATTTGCAGACGGTCGGCACCAAAATTGATGAGCATGCCGTCTTCAATGCCTGTCGCCGACAAATAGTTCACCAACTGCACTTCGTGAATGGGAATAAGCTCTGCCACAGCCTTCAACTCCACAATCACTCGGTCTTCCACAATGATGTCGGCACGATAGCAGCCCAACACATGTCCTTTGTAGGTCACACTGAACGGCACCTCGGTTTCAACCTTCAGCCCTGCTTCCTGCAACTCAATGAACATGGCGTTCTTGTAGATTTTCTCTTCAAATCCGGCTGCGAAATGCTTCCTGACGGTCTTTGCACACTCCGCAATCAAATCAATCAGTTCCCCTTTCTCCATGTATTCAGATTTTCTTTTAAGTAACTAATCAGAATTATCTTATACAACGTGCTCACCACAGAGGCACAGACACACAGAGTTTTTGTGTTCATCTACTTATGATATTCTTTTCAAAATTCTAAAGTCTACAGTCTCCCGAACCTCTATCGTCTTGTTGTCACGACGCAGTTGGCCGGTTGTTTCACGTTTGCGTCGATAGTCACGGAGCCCACGGAGTCGGCCACGATGTGTCCGCTGGTTGGGTTCTTGATGTTCTCGATATGTCCTTTGATGTCGGCCTCCACGTTGCTATATTCGAACACGCGGTCGCACAGTTTGTCGAAGGTGCAGTTCTGCAGCACCAGTTGGTCGGCATAGCACAGCAGCTGTTCGCCCGCCAGGTGGCAGTTCACCAGTCTCACGTTCTTGGAGTGCCAGGCCAGGTATTCGCCGTCGAGTGTCGAGTCGTAGATGGTGATGTTCTCGCACTCCCAGAACGAGTCTTTCGTCACGATGTGCGCATTGTGCAGCTCCACGTTCTTGCAGTATTGGAACACATACTTGGCGTCGCTCTTCAGTCCGTCTATGTGCACGTCTTCGCAGAACATGAAGGGGTAGGTGCCCTCGTGCAGTTCCAGGTTGCGTGCCTCGATGTCGCGGCATCGCCAGAAGGTCTCGTCGGCATCGTTGATCTGCACGTTCTCCAGTCGGAGGTGGTGCATCTCGCGAAACATCTTCGGAGCATCGATGCGCGTGTTGGTCATTTCCAGGTGGTCGCTGTACCACAGAGCCGAGCGTGCGCCGGCATCGAACTGGCAGTTGTTGATCTTGAAGCCATGAACATGCCAGAAGGGGTATTTGCCCCACAGGCGGCAGTCTTCGGCCTCGATGTTGCTGCACTCCTTGATGGCGCTCTCGCCATCGCCAATGGTCACCTGCTGCAGCCGCAGGTCGTGGCTTTCGAAGAGGGGTCTCTCGCCCTCGAAGTGTTGATTGCTTATTGTTTTCATTCGTTTTGGATTGCTTGTTTCGCCCAATTCGTCAATTTTTCGGCAAAGTTACGAAAAAAACGAGAGAAGAACAAAACAAACGTGTTTGTTTTTTCTTCCGAGTGGCAGTAACTTCGCGACTTTGTTGCAAAGGTACAAATAAAAACTGAGAGGCTGAAAAATTATGGCGCGAACTTGGCTGAGATTTGAAAAAAATCGAGTACGATTTGTTCGGGCCCGAATTTTCGAGTTTTGAGGGGGTTTGTGTAAGTGGTTGTGTTTCAGTGGTTTCGGTGGAACGGTGGCCGAGGATGCCGAGAAACGCAGGCCGAAACGCGCGCAACGGGGCCCTGATTGCGCTGCAACGGGGGCCCCATTGCCTTGCAACGGAGGTGCGGTTGGCCTGCAACAGAGGTCCAATGGCACTGCAACGGGGGCTCGGTTGCGGCGGTGCAGGGCCCCGAAGAGGCGGCTGGAAGGGCCTTTGGGGTGCATGGAGGGGGCGAGGCGATGCTATTTCGCAAATTTTTTTTGTCCGCAAAATCGAAAGAACCGAGGCCCCGTTGCAGGCGAGTGCTGGGGGCGGTGAGGGAAAAAATCATCTGTTAATGTTCCCAAATTGTTCGTTTGTTCGGCTGATTTTCACTAAATTTGCGCCAAAAATTTAAACCATAAAAAGTCAAATCGTAAATTTATGTACACACGACTGACCGCTGCCGAGGCTGCAGCACTGATCAAGAACGGAGAAAACATTGCCATGAGCGGCTTCACGCCGGCCGGCGTGGCCAAGGCAACAACCAAGGAACTGGCCAAGATTGCCGTGGCCGAACACGAGGCAGGACGCGAGTTCAAGGTGGGCATCTTCACCGGTGCCAGCACCGGACAGAGCACCGATGGCGACCTGGCCAACGCGCAGGCCATCAAGTATCGTGCCCCCTACACCACCAACCCCGACTTCCGCAAGCACGTGAATCTGGGCGAAATACCCTACAACGACCTGCACCTGAGCCACATGGCCCAGGAGCTGCGCTACGGGTTCTATGGCCAGCTGGACTGGGCCATACTCGAGGTGTGCGACATTGAGGATGCCGGCACCGACTGGCACGTCTATCTCACGGCCGCCGGCGGCATTTCGCCCACGGCCGCCCGTCTGGCCAAGAGGGTCATTCTGGAGCTGAACTCGTTCCACAATGCCAACGCCAAATACATTCACGACGTCTATGAACCACTCGACCCGCCCTACCGCAAGCCCATCATGATCGAGAAGGTGAGCGACCGCATCGGCCAGCCCTACGTGTCGATTCCCAAGGACAAGGTGGCCGGTGTCGTGGAGTGCAACATTCCCGACGAGGCACGCGCCTTCAAGGACAGCGACCCCGTGACCGACAAGATTGGTTTCCTGACGGCCGAGTTCCTGGTAGACGAAATGCACAAGGGGCGCATTCCCCGCGAGTTCCTGCCACTGCAGAGCGGCGTGGGCAGCACGGCCAACGCCATCCTGGGCGCACTGGGACAGGACAAGCACGTGCCCGACTTCAACATCTACACCGAGGTGATTCAGAACTCGGTCATCGACATGATGCTCAATGGCCGCGTGAAGGACGCCAGCGCCTGCTCGCTCACCGTGAGCAACGAGTGCCTGATGCAGGTCTATGACAACATGGACTACTTCCGCAACCACCTGACGCTGCGCCAGAGCGAAATCAGCAACTCGCCCGAGGTGATTCGCCGACTGGGCGTCATTGCCATCAACACCGCCATCGAGGTGGACCTTTACGGCAATGCCAACTCCACCCACATCAGCGGCACGAAGATGATGAACGGCATCGGCGGCAGCGGCGACTTCATCCGCAATGCCTATCTGAGCATCTTCACCTGTCCGTCTACGGCCAAGGGCGGCCTCATTTCGAGCGTGGTGCCCTTCGTGAGCCACCAGGACTCGTCGGAACACGACGTGAACATCATCGTGACCGAGCAGGGCATTGCCGATCTGCGCGGCAAGAGTCCTGCACAGCGCGCCGAGACCATCATCGAGAACTGTGCTCACCCCGACTACAAGCAGTTGCTGTGGGACTATCTGAAGCTCACCAAGATGGGCCACACGCGCCACTGTCTGCCTGCCGCCTTCGCCATGCACGACTCGCTGGCACGCAAGGGCGACATGCGTCTGACCGACTTCTCGGAGTATGTGAAGTAAACAACCCCGTTTCTTATGAACACACGAACCATGTCATTTGTCATCGCCGCTGCCTGCAGCACGGCGATGACTTTGTCTTGTTCGCAGCCTGGCAACGGCACCGACGAGGCACGGCTGACAACCGTGGGCAACCCTTTCCTGCCCCTGTGGGAGCACATCCCCGACGGCGAACCCTACGTGTTCGACGATCCCGACCAGTCCGGCAAGCAGCGCGTCTATCTGTATGGCTCGCACGACAACCTGCTCACCAACTACTGCGGGCGCGACCAGGTGGTGTGGTCGGCACCCGTCGACAGTCTCAGCCAGTGGCGCCTTGACGGCGTGATCTTCTCTGTCAGCAAGGATGCCGACGGACAGCCCCTGAATGCCGACGGACTGGCCGACGTGCTCTACGCACCCGACGTGGCACTGGTGGTGGGCCCCGACGGTCAGAAGACCTACTATCTCTACCCCAACAACCAGGCTGCAGGACGCAACGGCATGGTGGCGCGCAGCAAGCGGCCCGACGGGCCGTTCGAGGTGTGCAACTGGAGTCCCGACAACGCTCAGGCCACTGAGGGCGTGCTGGCCTTCGACCCCGCCGTGATGGTCGACGACGACGGCCGCGTCTACGCCTATTGGGGCTTTGAACGCTCCTATGCCGCCGAGCTCGATCCGGCCACCATGGCCACTGTGAAGCCCGGCACGCAGGTGGTGGAAGACATGGTGTCGGGGCGCAACCAGGAGGGCGTGTTCAGCTTCTTCGAGGCCAGTTCCATCCGAAAGATAAAAGACAAGTATGTCTTCATCTACAGCCGTTTCACCAAGGACGGCGAGTTCGGACTGCCCGTTTCAAACTATACCCTGGCCTATGCCTACGCTGACCACCCGCTGGGCCCCTGGACCTATGGCGGAACCATCATCGATGCACGCGCCCGCGACGTCGATGAGCAGGGCAACGTCATTGCCACCGCCACCGTCGACGGCAACACCCATGGCAGCATTTGCCAGATTGGCGGCCAGTGGTATGTGTTCTATCACCGCCAGACGGGCACCAATGAATATGCACGCCAGGCCATGGTGGCCCCCATCAGCGTCAGCGTGGAAGAGGGACCGGGCGGCAAGGTGACCATTTCGGAGGGCGAATACACGTCGGAAGGCTTCGCCCTGGAGGGACTGAACCCGCTGGAACGCCACTCGGCCGGCATCGCCTGCTGGTACACCGGGCCCCGGAAGGCCGTGCATGAGTGGCCCAACAACACGTTCTTCGGCTCCTACGTGGCGGCGGACTACGGCACCGACAGCAACATGCAGGCACCCTACGACCTGCTGAACAACACCAACCCCGTGGTGAACAACACCGATGGCTCCATCGTGGGCTATAAGTACTTCAACTTCAATGCAACCAAAGGGCGCTCCGATCTGAGCCTGCTGCTCCGGCTGACGCCACTGGGCATCGACGGAACCATTGCCGTCATGGCCGACAGTCCGTGGGCTTCGAGGGGCGGACAGCTCCTGGGCACCGTCAGTCTGAAGGCCAGCATGGCGCAGACGCCCACCGAACTGGCACTTGAGCTGCCTGCCGTTGCATCGCTCGAAGGCAAGCATGCGCTGTTCTTCGTCTTTGCATCCGATGTGAAGCAGCAGTCGCTCTGCACACTGCACGATTTCGTATTTAACTAAATATCAACTGATTCCTATGAAAAGACATTTTCTGCTGGCTGCCGTGCTGGCACTGGCCACCCACGTGCTGGCCATGAAGCAAACGCTGTTCGACTTCGGATGGCAGTTCACACTCAACGGCAAAACTACCACAGTAGACCTGCCCCACGACTGGGACATTGCCTTTTCGCCCGATGCTGCCACCGCCCCCACTGGCACAGGCGGAGGCTGGTTTCCTGCCGGAAAGGGCGAGTACAGAAAGAAGTTCAAGACACCCGATGGCGATATGGTGCGCCTGCTGTTCGAAGGCGTCTATCAGCGGGCCGAGGTGTTCGTAAACGGTAAGAAGGCCGGTCAGCACGCCTACGGCTACACGCCGTTCACCGTCGACATGACTCCTTATTTATATAAGAACAAGAAACAGGACAACGAGGTGGTGGTGAAGGTAGACAATTCGCTGCAGCCCAACTGCCGCTGGTACAGCGGATCGGGCATCTACCGCCACGTGTGGCTGCAAGTGCTGCCGGCGGTGGCCTTCGAACACGACAAGCTGATGGTTCACACCGTGAAGGCTTCCAGCGAGGCTGCCACGGTGCGGGTGACGCTCGACTACGGCAACAATCGCTCCACGCAGTGCTTGCTGGACAGCATTGAGGTGGAGTTTATGGGCGGTGACTTCGAGCTGACACCGCAGATGAAAAGCAACTGGACGCAACAGAAACCACAAACCTATCGACTGGGGGCCGGCACTGGCACCACGTTCCACATCGACTTCGACACCAAGAACCCCAAGCTGTGGTCGCCCGCCACTCCTTTCCTTTATAGAATGAAGGCCAGACTCATCGAAAAAGGACGCGTGCTGGATGAGTGTGAGGTGAAGTTTGGCATCAGGACCTTTGACTTCGACGCCCAGGCTGGCTTCAAGCTCAATGGCCAGCCCATGCTCATCAACGGCGCATGCGTGCACCACGACAATGGCGTTCTGGGTGCTGCGGCCTTCGATGCCGCCGAAGTGCGCAAGGTGAAGCTCATGAAGGAGGCTGGCTTCAACCTCATTCGCACCAGCCACAACCCGCCCAGCAGGGCCTTCCTCGATGCCTGCGACTCGCTGGGCATGCTGGTAATTGATGAGGCTTTCGACGGATGGCGCACCGAAAAGAATCGCCACGACTATCACGTAGAGTTCGACTCGTGCTGCACTGACGACGTTCTGCGCATGGTGGAGCGCGACCGCAGGCACCCCAGCATCATTTGCTGGAGCATTGGCAACGAGGTGATTGAGCGCAAGGAAATTCGTGTGGTGAGCACCGCACGCATGCTGAAGCGCTGCATCAAGGGGGGCGATCCTGAGCAGCGGCCTGTGACCGAGGCCCTTTGTGCATGGGACCGCGATTGGGAAATATACGATCCCCACGCCGAAGTGCTCGACGTGGTGGGCTATAACTACATGATCTTCAAGCACGACACAGACCACAAGCGCGACCCCAAGCGCGTGATGTGGCAAACGGAAAGCTACCCACGCGACGCCTTCAGGAACTGGGCCTACGTGCACGATTTCCCCTACATCGTGGGCGACATGGTGTGGACGGGACTGGACTACCTGGGCGAGTCGGGCATTGGCCGCTATTATTACAAGGGTGAGCGCGAGGGAGAAAGCTATGCACCGGGTGGTCAGCCCGAGTGGCATGGAGCCTATTGCGGCGACGTTGACATCACGGGATGGCGCAAGCCCATCAGCCACTACCGCGAAATGCTGTGGAACGAGGGCACCAAGCTGTATATGGCCGTGCGCGAACCTAACAACTATCGCGGCGAAATCAAGGGTACGCAGTGGAGCGTATGGCCCACATGGGAGTCGTGGAACTGGGCCGGATGGGAAGGAAAACCCATCGAGGTGGAAGTCTACACGAAGCAGCCCGAGGTGAGCCTGTACTTGAACGACCAGCTGGTTGAGACCAAGAAGGTGGGTCGCGACACGGAGTTCAAGGCCCGCTTCACCCTGCCTTACCAGCCGGGCACGCTGCGGGCGGTGGCTGCCGGCGAGGAAACCACGCTGAAGACGGCCGGCAAGCCCGCCGCGCTGAGGCTGAAGGCCGACCGCACGGTGATGGCAGCCGACGGGCAGGACCTTTCCTATGTGACGCTCGAAGTGGTCGACGAGCACGGTCTTGTGGTGCCCGATGCCGCCATCGACTGCGAAGTGGCGCTCAAGGGGCAGGGCCGTCTGATGGGTGTTGTCAGCGCCGACCTGAAGGACACCGAGCCAGCCACGTCGCCACGGGTGAAGACCTGGAAGGGACGGGCCATCATGGTGGTGCGCAGCAGCCAGAAACGGGGCAGCATCGGTCTGACTGTGAAGAGCCAGTTGCCCACGGCCACGCTGCAACTGAGCTGCAAATAGGGCTCACGGTTGCTTGCGGCCACGCTGCAGCTGCACTGCAAGTAAGGCTTAGAGATACTGCATGAGAACGTCCCACACGGCAATGATGTGACACACTGAGCCGGCAAGGACAAAGAAATGAAAGACGCTATGCATGTAGCGTCTTTTTTTTAGACTGTAGAACAAGGCACCGGTGATGTAGCAAACGCCTTCGGCCACGATCCACACCACGGCGGCGGTGGACACCGAGTCGACGAGAGGCTTGAAGGCCACGAGCACCGACAGGCCCATGCCCACGAAGCAGAGCGTCTCGAAGTGGGAGTGCTCCTTGAGCCTGACGAAGCTCACGATGGTGCCCGCCACGGCACAGGTCCACACAAACGTGAACAGGCTCCAGCCCCAGTAGCCCTGCGTGCGCAGGGCAATGAGTGTCAGCGGCGAGTAGCTTCCGGCTATGTGCCAGTAGATGGCGGCATGGTCCCAGTGGCGCAGCCGTTCCTTCCATCTGCTGCGGCGCGGCAGGGCGTGATAGGCTGTCGATGTGACGTAGCTGCCCAGCATGCCAAACAGATAGAGGGCCACGCCCATGCTGGCCCAGGAGCTGCCAGCGCCGATGGTCATGATGAGGAACACGACGCCCACGGCCATGGCCAGCGCAATGCCGCCGGCATGCGAAAGGGTGTTCCATATCTCTTCCTTGTGGGTGTAGCGTATGGCCATGGCAGCGCGCTTCGTTGAGTGGTTCTAAGCCTGTTTGTTGATGTTTTTCACGCTCTTGCGCCTCACCTTGAACTGGTCGAAGCCTTCGCCGTAGACGCCGATGACGGCACTCTGCGACACAAAGGCATGGGGATCCACCTCGTTGATGATGCGGAAAATAAGGTCGCTCTGTCGACGCTTGGCCAGCACGAACAGCATTTTCACGTCGCGGCCCGAATAGAACCCGTGGGCATCGATGATGGTGCAGCCCCGGTGCGGCTCGCGATTGATGCGCTCGCCAATCTCCTTGTAGCGCTCGCTGATGATGAAGAACTGTACCGACGAGCGGCGCGAATTGACCACCCAGTCGATGCAGAAGGCTGTGACATAGAGCACCACGTAGCCATAGATCACCTTTTCCCAGTCCTTGAGCACCAGGTAGCTCGACGAAATGATGATCACGTCGCACAGCATGATGACGCGTCCCAGCGATATGTCGCGATATTTGTTGATGATGGCTGCAATGATGTCGGTGCCGCCCGTCGAGCCGTTGGCCGACAGACCGAGGCCCACGCCGCAACCGCAGAACACCGAGCCGATGATGGCTGCCATGAAGGGCTGGTCGGCCAGCAGGTGGGCATGATAGTTCTGGGTGATGAAGGCCACGCCCACCGTGAGCACGATCACGGCATAGATGGTCTTGAGACAGAACCTGAGACCCAGCAAGCGCAGGGCAATGAGCAGCAGAATGGCGTTGATGACAAAATAGCTCAGCTGCACGGGGATGCCCGTGGCCCAAAAAAGTATTGACGACACACCGGCAACACCGCCTGTGGTGATGTTGTTGGGCAGCAGAAACACGCCCCACCCAATGCAGTAGCTCAGCATGCCCACGGCAATGGTCAGGTAGTCGCGCATCTCGGCCCAGGTGCTGGTTTTGGTCAGTCTCGGCTTTTCCATCTCGTTGTGGTTTTGTTGTTTTGCATGCAAAGGTATATTAAAAATGTGAATTACGAATGATGATTTCTGAATTATTTCGTAACTTTGACTTCGTCGAACTTACTTTTCGTTCGGAAATGAGAAGAAAATGGGCATTTTCTTTCATTTCTCTCACTTATTTCGTAACTTTGCAACCTAATTAGCATTTTCATAATGAAAAAATTGTTTATCGAGACCTACGGCTGCCAGATGAATGTGGCCGATTCGGAGGTCGTGGCATCGGTCATGCAGATGGCTGGCTATGAAGTGTGTGACAGTGCCGATGAGGCCGATGCTGTTTTCCTGAACACCTGTTCGGTGCGCGACAATGCCGAACAGAAAATATATCACCGACTTGAAGCTCTGGGCGCCATGCGCCGCCAGCGGGCCAGTGCCCTGAAAAGCAGCGCCAACCCGCTGGTGATTGGTGTGCTGGGCTGCATGGCCGAGCGCGTGAAGGACGACCTGCTGCACCGGTATGGTGCCGACCTGGTGGCCGGCCCCGATGCCTACCTGTCGCTGCCCGACCTGATTGCACAGGCCGAAACGGGCCACAAGGCCATGAACATAGAGCTGTCGACTACGGAGACCTATCGCGACGTGGTGCCCCAGCGCATGGGGCTGGGCCACAAGATTGGCGGCTACGTGAGCATCATGCGTGGCTGCAACAACTTCTGCCACTACTGCATCGTGCCCTACACGCGTGGCAGGGAGCGCAGTCGCGACGTGGAGAGCATCCTGCGCGAGGTGCGCGATCTGCGCGACCGTGGATTCAAGGAGGTGACGCTGCTGGGGCAGAACGTGAACAGCTACCGGACGGAGGCCCACACACAGTTGCTTCCTGGCGGCACCTTTGCCGACCTGCTGCGCCTGGTGGCCCGCGAAGTGCCCGAGCTGCGCATTCGCTTCACCACCTCGCACCCCAAGGACATGAGCGACGACACGCTGCGCGTCATTGCCGAGGAGCCCAACGTGTGCCGCCACATTCACCTGCCCGTGCAGAGCGGAAGCGACCGCATACTGAAGCTCATGAACCGCAAGTACACCCGCGAGTGGTATCTCGACCGCGTGGCTGCCATCAGGCGCATCGTGCCCGACTGCGGCTTGTCTACCGACATCTTCGTGGGCTACCACTCTGAGACCGAGGAAGACCACCAGCTGAGCTTGCAGCTGATGCGCGAGGTGGGCTACGATTCGGCCTTCATGTTCAAGTATAGCGAGCGCCCCGGCACCTACGCCTCGAAGCACCTGCCCGACGACGTGCCCGAAGAGGTGAAGCTGCGACGGCTGAACGAGCTGATTGCACTGCAGACCGAAATATCGGCCCAGCAGAACAAGAAGGACGAGGGCAAGGAGTTTGTGGTGCTGGTGGAGGGATTCTCGAAGCGCAGCCGCGAGCAGTTGTGCGGTCGCACGGAGCAGAACAAGATGGTGGTGTTTCCCAAAGGCACTCACCGCATTGGCCAGTTGGTCACGGTGAAGATTGTGGGCAGCACCAGTGCCACGCTCTTGGGCGAGCCTGTGGAGTAGGTATGAAAAATCTTTACAAACACTCGTCTGAGATTTGCGCGAAAGTCATCAACCCGTGCTCGCCCTGATTTGAGCGAATTATGGGCGTGTTTTGTAAGTTATTGACATTCATGGTGTTATAAAAATCGGGCCCCAAGTGCTGTGCATTTGGGGCCTTGTTGTGTATGTTTAGCGGTCTCGTTCTTTGGCAATGGGGGCTCCGTTGCAGTGCAATGGTGGTCCCGTTGCAGTGCAACGGAGTCCTCGTTGTGGTGCAATGGCGGCCTCGTTGCAGTGCAACGGGCATGCCGTTGCGGTTTGTTGGTGCGCCAGAAGGCAGAAAAATGCTGTTTCGTTGTGGCTGAAAGGGGTGGGGCAGGGAGTGCGTTTCTCCAGATTGAGTTTTCTGAGAGACGTTTTTTCTATGAATTATTTTTACAAAATGAGCGACTAAAAATAATAGGCCACCGCCAGTCGCCAGGCGTTGGTTCTCGATTTGGCGTGGCTCCATCCCTCGTTCTGCAGCTGCGATGTGAGCGTGTCCCAGGTGAAGTCGCCCGTCTTTCCCAGTGGGATGTTGTAGGTCAGGCTGCCCTCGATGTGGCCCACCAGCACGCCCACGCCCAGATTCAGGCTGAGCGAGTTGGACTGCAGCAGATACTGCTGGTGCTCGCCTGTGCTGCTGATCCACTGCTTCATGTCGTCGTCGATGTTGAAACTCACCTGCGGGCCGCCAAAGATGAACACGCCAATCTTGTTGAACATGGTGGCGCCCAGACGCAGGTTGGCTGGCAGCACGATGCGCTGCAGGTTCACGCTGTGGTCGTCTACCTTCAGCGTGCTGCGGTCGTAGAAGGCCGACACGTCGACGGCCATGCCCAGGATGGGGGTGCTGATGCGCATGGTGGGGCCCAGGAAGAAGCCGGCGCGGTTGGAGGCTGAGAAGGCGGAGGTGTTGAACTCCATTTGCACCAGCTGTATGCCGCCCTTGAGGCCAAAGCTCACTTGGGCCTGGGCCGGTGCTGCCCGGAGGGAAGATAATAAAAGAATAATGAACAGAGTCATTATCTGCGAAGCACGCATGGTGCTGTGATTGCTCTTCACTCTGTTCATTATTCCTGTTGTGTTGTGTGATGTTTGGGGCGGGCTGCCTTAGTGGCGCTGGCGGCGCACCGACACGCGTGCCGACGAGTTGCCGCCCGATGAGGACGACGACTTGCTGCTCTTGCCACGGCTGGCCTTGGTGGTCGACGACGATGACGACGTGCGGCTCGACCTCATTTTCTTGGCTGCCTTGGGGTCTATGTTGGCAATGCTGTCGAGCGAGTCGCGCTTCTGCTTGTCGCCGAAGATGTTGTTGCGGAAGGCTTCCAGCTCGGCCTCGATGCGCTTCTGCTCGGCCGAGAGCTTGGTGGAGTCGTTGCCGGCTATCTGGGCCAGCGTCTTGCCCAGCATGTTGGTGGTCTTGTAGATCTTGCCCTTGTAGCGGTTCAGCGTGAAGTAGTCGTCCATGGTCATGGTGGCGGCGTTGTTCTTGTCGCTCGTCATCACGCTCTGGCGGCTCAGGTAGGGCTCCACGTCGCTGTACTTCACCCAGAACAGGGGGTATTTGGCCGCCTCGCCGCCAAAGTCGTCTTCGCGAAGCATCACGGGGCACAGGGCCAGCACCTTGATGTGGAACGACGAGTTGGCCTGGTCGTAGTAGGCACTTTCCTTCAGGTAGTACATCGTCACTTCGGCCGAAGGAATGTCGCTGTTGTCCACCTTCAGCTTGCCGTCGGCCTCTTCATAGAAGATGTGGTAGTTGTCGAGCACGGTCTTCATGTCCACCTTGGCCGAAGCCTCGAGCACTTCGTTGCCGTCGAGACGGTATTCGTAGACGGGAATGTAGCCGTTCAGAGCCAGTTTGAAGATGTAGGTGAAGAGATTGAGCTGCTTGCCGACGGGCTCAACGGGGAAGTACAGGCCCGAGTTCTCTTCCTTGTTCAGGTCTATTTCGCGGTAGATGTCGCGGCGCCACACCACGTCTTCGGGCATGTCGAGCGCCGTGGGGTACATGATGCGCATGCGTTCGGTCATGCCCTGACCACCCGTCTGCTTCTTCTGCTGTTGCTGCTCGGTGTTGGCCTGCACGCGGCTGCGCTTGGGCTGGGCAACAACGGTTGCAATTAAAAAATTAAAAAATGCAAATATTAAAATGCTACGCTTCATATTGTCTAAAATCTTTTAATTTCTGATTTCTCACATTTTTTAATTATTTCACGATGATTTCCATCGACGTGGGCAGCGTGCGCTCAATGCCGTCGGGGCCAATGGCCTTCACACGTGAAATGTAGAAACGGCGGTTGCGCGTCAGCTTGCGGAAGGTGTCCTTCTGCCTGGCCGAGAATTTGTCGCCCTCGCCCACCATGGGCACGGCGTTACCCATGTTGTCGTAGAACACGGTCTCGAACGAAAGCACGCGGAAACCAATGTCGAGAATGCCGTCGTCGATGGCTGCGCCAATGCCGTCGATGCCCATTAGGCTCTGCTTGGCCATGCCGCCGCCCTTGAATCGGGTGGGATTGCCTTTCTCGTCGGCCATGGCAATGAACGGCGTCGGGTCGGGCAGACGGCGCACACGGAACGTGAACTGGCCCATCTGCTGCGGCTTGCCGGTGTTGGTCGATGTGACGGTGATCACGGCATCCTGACCAATCTTCGACGGGCGGGCAATGAACTTGCCGGGGCCTGTGGGCGTCAGCGTGCCGTTGGTCATGCTGGCCTGAATCTTGTTCAGGGGCACGCCGGGCACCGAAACACTGATGGGGTTGCTGTAGCCGGCATAGAGCATGTTCATCAGGTCGGCCGAAACGGTGGCACTGGGGTCCACCACGGTGTATTTTTGCTCAAAGTTGCGGCGCAGCTTGTCGCCGTTGCCGTTCACCGTCTCAATATAGCCGGCCAGCGTGAAGTCGCCGGTGGAGGTGCACACACGTTCATAGACGTTGTTGTTCAGGCTCACCTTCTGGTTGCCAATGTAGATGTCGGGCACCTGGGTGGTGTCTACGGCGGCCATGACAATCTTGGCCGAGAACTTGTCGCCACGCACAATGGTCTGCGAGTTGGGAATGACGAAGGCTTCGAGCAGGTTCACGCGAATGTCCTTCACGTCGATGTTCTGCACCAGCGTGTGCAGCACTTCCTTCTCGGCATTGCGCACGTCGCCCTGCAGCTTCGACAGGATGGTCACGGCTGCAATGGCAGGCATGGCCTCGAACTGCGTTTCCTGCCAGTTCTTGCCCAGCGAGCGCTTGTCGGCTGGCACTTCGGTGGTCAGGTCGCTGCGGATGCTGCGCTGCTTGGCTGTGTCGGGAATCATCTTCAGAATGCGCTCACGATACGACTCGATGGCTTTCTTCAGCTCTTCGCCACGACCACGGCCGGGGGCCAGCATCACCTGGTTCGATGCCTCCAGGTCTTCTTGTCCTTTCAAGTTGTTGGGGTCGCCGTCCTTTCCATCGGCTTCCTGGGCAATGGCCAGCTTCAGCTCAGCGGCAAAGTTGTAGAGCGAGTCGCTCATTTGCTTCACCTGCTGGGCCTTTTCATACCATTCTTTCACCTTCTGGGGATTGGCCTTCATTTGCTCTTCGAAGGCTTGGTAGATGGCCAGATTATCCTTCATGGAGTTTTCCGTAGTCCTGCCGATGCTTTCGCCCACGATGAGAAAGCCGTTGAGCACCTCGTTGGAGACGTTCAATGCCAGCATTGCCATCAACACCACATACATGAGGTTGATCATCTTCTGGCGCGGCGATACGGGTCTTTTCTTTATTGCCATTGTATGAGCCCCTTCAGTGGGAGGGGGTGGGGGGCGGAACAGTATGCTGTTCTTTCCCTATTTTTTAATGTTTGTAATTACGTTAATAAATCTCTTTCAGCATTGCGGCCTGCCTTTTCAGCGTTGTGGCCTGCCATTTCTGAATCATGGCTTGCTTTTTTCTGCGTTGTGGCCTGCTCTGTTCAGCGTTGTGGTCTTCCTACTTTCCTGATTCGTCGGCCCCCTCAACCATGGGCGTCTTGGGCATATTGGTGGTCATGGCCTCAATCATGCGGGCATAGATGCGGTTCAGTTCGGCAATCTGGTCGGCCATCTTGCGCGTCTGCTCGTTGATTTCGTCGATGGTGCCAATCTGCTGGCTGGCGCCTTTAAGCTGCATCTCGTAGACTTTGCAGATGCCAGTGAGCGTGCGGTTCAGGTTCTCCATCTCTTCTGAATCGCGCGTCAGACGCTCGCTCTGCTCCGATACCTTCTGCAAGGTTTCGGTCAGGTTCTTCAGTTGTTCCACGTAGTTGTTGGTTGCTTCTTCCATATCGGGGTTCAGTTCGGGCAGCTCCGGAGCCACCACACCGCCAATGATGCCACCGCCCACAGCACCGCCTGCTATGCCGCCGGTGGCCGCATTGCCTGCAGCTTGCTGCGTGAGTCCGGCAAGTTCTTCCTCGCTGAGCTCCACACCTTCGCCCACATGCACTCCACTGTGGCCTTCGCCCATGATGATGGTGCCGCCGCCACCGCCTCCGATGACGGTCGTTCCACCGCCAATGACGCCTGCACCGCCGCCAATGATGCCTCCTTCGCCACCAACCACGGTTGCTCCTTCGCCACCGCCGATGATGGTTCCACCGCCAATGACGCCGCCGCCACCGCCGATGATGCCGCCACCGCCAATCACGGTTGCGCCACCAGTGCTGCCACCGCCTGCAAATGCGGCCGCTTCGGCAGTCTCGCTTGCACCTTCAGCAGCCTCGCTTGCGCCTTCGGTCGTCGGTGTGAAGCCCTCAACAGGCATACTGCCACCGTTGATCACGATGCCCGGATCCATGTGGGTGGGCAGGTCCTTGCCGTCTTCGGTCTTGTCGAACGGGCGGTCGAAGCCTGCAATGAAGAACACAAACACCTCGGTTCCCATACCCAGGAACAGCATGACGTTGGCTCCTGGCAGGTGGGTCAGCTTGAAAAGGGCACCCAGAATCACAATTGAAGCACCCCAGCTGTAGGCGTAGTTCATGAACGTCTGTCCGGGAACGCTGTCCAACCACTTTTGCAAGAGGTAGATGATATTGAATTTGCTGTACTTGGTCATTTTCTTATGCTCCCTCAGTCGGGGGCCAGTGGGTCTGGGCAAGCGTGTTACAGACCACGTTTTTAAGGGTTATTCTTTCTGAGAGTCTGCGCTTGTTCAGACCCCCATTCCCCCGTGTTTGGGGGCTCTGGTTACTTCTTTTTCTTGGCAGTAGCCTTTACGGGCTTCACTTTTTCGCTTTGGGTGTTGGCCAGCGAGCGCACACAGCGGAAGCCGATGAAGCTTCGTGGCTGGTTCTGATACTCGCTGCTGCGCCATGCTGAGCGGATGTAGCTTTCAGGATCTTTCCACGATCCGCCACGCACGCTTTTCTTCTTCAGGCGGTAGGGATCTTCCAGTGCGGCGTTGTACTTCAGCTGCGGGTTAATATCGTTCATGGCGTCGACGCCAGCTTCGGTGTAGATGGTCGATGTCCATTCGGCCACGTTGCCGGCCATGTCGTACAAGCCGTTGCTGTTGGCTGCGTAGAGTCCGGCCTTGCTGGTAATCAGGTTGCCGTCCTTGGTGTAGTTACCGTTGTCGGGCTTGAAGTTGGCAAAGAAGCACCCCTTGCCGCTGGCCACATCTTCATTCTCCCAGGGGAACTCGTTCTGATCCTTGCCACGGGCGGCATATTCCCATTCTGCCTCGGTGGGCAGGCGGTAGCGCTGTACAAACTTGGCGGCAGCACCAAGGCCCTTCAGCAGGTATTCGGTACGCCAGGCGCAGAAAGCGTTGGCCTGTTCCCACGTGACACCCACGCAGGGGTATTCGTTGTAGGCAGGATTTGAGAAATAGTTGCGCATGTACACCTCGTTGTCGGCATTGGGGAAGTCGTTCACCCAGCATGTGGTGTCGGGGTATATATTAATAATGTACGTGTTAAGGAAGTCCCATGGACCGCTGAGAGGGCGGTTGATGGTTTCGCGATGAATCTTTCCTTCATCGTCAATGTAGGCTGTGTCTTTCGAAATCATGACCTGCTCTTCCGGATTCACCTTGATGTCGGTGTTCAGGTTGCGCTCTTCGGGGTTCAGGCGGTTGCGTCGCAGAGCTGCCTCCGTGTAGTCATAAACCTCATAGCGGTAGTTCATCTGATTGGCGTCGAGCATCCTCTCGCCCGTCACGGGGTTGGTGATGTAGACACTTTCCATGGCGCGCAGCTCGTCTTCGCTGGGCTTTCTGGGCAACGATTTCTTCCAGTTCAGGTGTGGTTTCACGGGGTCTCCGTTCTTGTCTTCCTCGATTTTGTAGGTCTCATCGCCTCCATAGTTGGGGTCGGCCAGTCGTTCGCGGATGATGGAGTCGCGCACCCAGTTGACGAACTGTCGATACTCAGCGTTGGTAATCTCAGTGTCGTCCATCCAGAATCCCTCAATAGAGATGTCTCTTGTGGGAGTTTGCCGTCCCCAGAGCGAGTCGGTATTCTCGATGCCCATGCGCAGATGTCCTCGCTTGATGAGCACCATGCCGTAAGGCGCGGGCTCAGAGAATCCGCGTCCGCTGGCTCCTGTCAGCTCACCGCCGTCGGCCATTGCCGATTTGCCTCCGAAGCAGCCCGTCAGTGCGAGCAGCGCCACGAGGCAAAGTCCTATGATTACGTTTCTTTTCATATCTTGCTTTTTATAATATTCTTGCACTTAGGTGCTCGTTGCGTTCTTTTCTTATAGTATTCTTACGCTTTGGTGCTTGTTGCGTCCTTTCTTGAAGATGTTCATGTCCATCTGGTAGCCCACCATCAGTTCGTGCGAACCGTTGCCTAGGCTCACGCCGTTGGTATAGGCTTCGTAGCTGTAGCCCAGTGTGATTCCATGGAACAATCCGCCCAGGAAGACGGTCACCGAGTTGGTGGGGCTGTAGCCCAGGCCCAGATACATCATTTTTTTGTCGTTGGTGTACTTCAGGCGTGCTGTTGCGTCGAACCTGTAGCCCACGCCGTCGCTACGTCCCAAGACAGACGGCTGCACGGATAAGAACGGATTTCTCAGCTGAATATTGCCTCCAGCCGTAAAATAATATGAGCGTGCCACTTCCAGCTCGTTGGTTTCGCCCAGTTCCACGGTGGGTTCCAGCAGGTGCTGCACCGATGCGCCCACATACCAGTTGCGCCTCACGTAGTAGAGTCCTGCGCCCAGGTCGATGCCCGATCCCGTTACTTCCGAGGTGGCAAATGCCGGGTCGTTGGCGTCGATGAGGTCCAGTTTCGAGCCGTTGAAGTTTTCGCCCAGCAGTGTTCCTTGCACGCCTATGTGCAGTCGTCCGCCCAGCAGTTTGGGTCTGTAGGCATACTGCAGTGCAACGCTGTTGTGGGAGAAGAGGCCAATCTGGTCGTTGATCACCCTGACGCCTGCACCGTGGTAGCTGTCAAGGAAGTGGAACGGCACGTCGACCGAGATGAACATGGTGCGCGGGTTGTGCTCAAAGCCCGTCAGGGTCATGTTGTAGGCACCCACGATGTTCAGCTTGTCCCGCTTTCCCACTGCGGCAGGGTTAAACGA